>DASWYF010000012.1 GCA_036405135.1 Verrucomicrobiia bacterium
GGCGATTTCCTCGCGGGTCCCTTCGTCCTGATCATAAGAAACCAGAATCCGTTGCCGTAAATCCAGCGAAATGGGCCGTTTCATCCCCCAACTCTGCCAAACTTCCCGCAGAACGGCTATAACTTTATTTAAAACGCTCTAGTTCCACCGGAAATACCAGGTGCGTGAGTTTTTTAGACATTCGGCAAGCGCTGCGAGCGAACCGACATCTTGATCCACAATGTCAGGGCAATAGATGTATTGCTCGCGAGCAAGTTGTGCGCAGGATTCATCGGTGGCTGGCGGATGATCAACTGTGAACTCGATCGTGTCCGCAGTGATGACAGCCAAGCGTGCTCCGAAGCGACCTTCCCAGTAGCGGGCCATCAAGGCGTGTCCGAAGGGTTCGGGACAGCAGTTCCACGAGCCGATGCGCAAGTGTAGGGGGAGCATCCAGAATTCAGGGCCGGGGAGTTGGGCGATGAACACTTCGGGCACGGGTTTGCCATTGGATTGAAAACCGACGGAGAGGCGCATCATGGGTTCGGGGGATGATTTGCCTTTTTTGGAAGTCGATAAAGAGGGGTAGCAGTCGGGTTCTTCTTTCACGCGTCCTGCGAGCCAGTCTTCGGGCAGTACGGTGCTGGCGGAACGGGCAAATTCATCGAAATTGATCTGGTTATGGGTAGCGATTTCACTGAGGTCAGACACACTTTCCTTATCGCCCAAGATAACTGGGATCAGGCACTTGGCCTGAAGATCACCGCGCATCTTGAGAAGCATGCTCTCAGCGACATCCCCGGCCACCGACTTCAATGGAAATGGAAAATCTGGTTCGGCCATGGAAGAACGTAGATGCATTTTCCTGCCTGAGCAAGTTGTGACGGTGTGGCAATGCCCCGTATTTAACTCAGGATGCTTTTCAGGCGGCGAAGATAGGAGGTGTCCGATTCTCCCTTGACTAGGGATACCTCCAGCTTTTCCAGGTCTTTTATGGCAAATTGGAATGTCCAGCCCCGGCTCAGGAGCGGATTATAGAAGTCTTCCACCGAGCGTTTGAGTTGGTCCATGATGCGGGTGGAATCTGGTGAAAGATGCTCCTCCCCGGCGATATGTTCCAGAAGAGAAAGTGCCGTGTTTTTTTGTCCATCGAACTCGACCGGCCAGCCGTGGTAGTCGTGATCGAGTTGTTCCTTCAGGACGCTGATCTTTTCGAGTGTCAGTGGAGTGTTCATTGTAGGATTTGAAAGATTTACGAAAACATCTCAGCAGTTCACCACAGTTTGGACTATTGTGTGTGTGCCTACGATTTGAGATGGAATGGCCCTATAGGGAGATAGGGTAAATACTCATTTTCATTAAGTTGAGAATGGTGTTTGCGAGTCTTCAGATTGCCATTGCGGCGAAGAGCAATCGTTGGAACTTTAATCTCATGCCTTTAGAAGAGACGGACAGCATCGACATGATCACGCAACGTGGGGCTGATGGCCGCTATGGGCTGATCATCACGGATGAAGGGGTGACGAAGGAGCCTCAAGCACGGCTGGAACTTCTCCGAAAAAAACTGCTGCGGTATCGTGATGCCGTGATGGATGGGCAACTGGCGGAAACGTGCTCCGGGGCGTTACCCGGAGATTTCTTCGTCCAAGTGGTGTGCGAGTTGGAGCCGACGCGGGAGATGCAGAAGATCACACACATCGTGACGAAAACGGAACCACCCATCGAGATACCTGTGGTGTTTTCAGAGTTCCCGGAAAGTTCATGGGGCGGAAAGAAAACCGAGGAGACGGCACCCGAACCCAGCATCAGCGAAGAGATGCAGGAGGCGGTGATGGCCGTTTTCAAGGCGGCAGGGGAATGGCTGGCGGAGGATCAGCTTCCGCTGTTCGTGTATTGGCACGAAGGTGATGAACGGAAACTGACAAAGGTAGATGAAGCGAAGAATCAGGATGAGGTCATCGCCCGGGTGACGGCTTGGGCGCGGACATTCGGGAACGAGGCGCACTTGTGCATCCAGCTCAGCACGGTGAAGACGGGCGAGGGGATTCTGCCGGCGGATGCTGTGATCGCACGGTGTTGTGAGCGAGGGGAACTGGAGGGGTTTATTCTCACGCAAGACATTGGGCTGGAGCCGCGTCGAGGGACGTTAAAATTGCGTGGAGAGATCAGGTATGTGGAGGCGTGTCCCAATTTCTTTCCTGTCGACTAGAAGGTTTCGTGTTTATTGTTTTGGGTTTCGAGTTAGGAAAAGCACAAGGGGCAAACGCGGACGTTTGCCCCTCATGAAAAGCTAGTGCGGTTTAAATCATTTCTTCTTGTTCCCGAAGAGTTCGAGGAACTTCGCGGAAGAGCGGGGGAATTCGTAGCCGCCCTTAGCGTCGGGTGAGAGCTGGTGATGGCCGTCCGGCGGTTCGCAGTTGAAGTCGAAGTAACAGTGGAAACCAACGTTGTTCTGCGGATCGTTCATGAAGCGATGCATCTGCTCAACGAAGTAAGGGTTGTCCGTGCCGCCGTGACCAGTAGGACGTCTCTTAACGCCCCATTCGCAGATGGCTAGAGGACGTTTTTGTTCCTTGGCGAATTTGACCCAGAAGGCGAGGCCGTGGTCGCCACCGTAAATCTCCTTTTCCCAGACCTTGCGCTGGCGGGCTTCAATCTCGGCGGCAGAAGTGCCAGCGGGCCAGTTGTAACTGCCTTCCTGCCATGACTCGTCGTAGACATCGAGGCCGATGAAATCGACGTATTCCGCACCGGGCCAGGCTTTCTCGGAGGGGAATTGTTCGAGTCGCAGGGTGGGGTTCCAGCAGAACTTCAGGTTCTCCGTACCGGGAACGGCGCGCATGGTCTTCACGATCTGGCGCCAGTATTCGGCGAAGGCGGCTTCCTTGCCCTTGGCCATCCACGGATACCAGTTGCCGTTAAACTCCCAGCCGGGGCGCAGGATGGTGTCTGCCAGCTTGTGCTTCACGAGGTTCTCGGCGAGCACTTTGTAATATTCGTTATAAGCACCGGCCGCGCCTTTCTCCAATGAGACAGGCTGACCTACGCCGTGATCGCCCTTCACTGGACCGCTGCCGTCATTGGGGCCAGCGAGCATGGGTACGGCGAAGACGAAGCGGCGGCCAGGTTGCGCATGGACCCACTTGGACCATTTCTCCAACCACCAGACTGGCCAGGCGATATTGCTCCAAGCTTCCCAACCGATGAAGTCCTGACCCCAGACGGGCGTGCCGGTCCATTGGCTGAAGGCATCGGTCTTTTCGGTTTCATTGACGCCGCGATAGACGCCCATAGGGATGGAATTGGTCTTGGCCGGTTCGGCGGCATGGAGGGAGATGGCAGTCGCAAACGCGACAAGGAGCGATGGCAAAAGTTTCATGGGTTGATAAAAGCGGGGACAGTTAAAGTTCAGGTGCTTTGCATCTCAAGATTGAAAATGGCCAGAATCTTGCCACCCTTGGCCGCACATGAAGCGTTTTGCGGTCCTGTTTTTGACGACGGCATTGCTCACGGGCAGTTTTGGTTGCCGTCCGAGCGCCACCTCGGCTCCTCCGGTGGTGACGAATGCGCCGGCCAAGCCAAAGGGCACGCCGCAGGCCAAGTTGCCGACGATCAAGCTGGATGTGGGTGGTAAAGAGATGATCACGGAAATAGCCGCTGACGACCGTACGAGACAGATGGGCATGATGTTCCGGGAGAAGATGGCGGACAATGAGGCCATGATCTTCGTGTTTCCGGTGGCACATCAGGCGTCGTTCTGGATGAGGAACACGACGGTGCCTTTGGATGCGGCTTATATCGATTCGCGAGGGGTGATTTTAGAGATTCACAAACTGATGCCGTTGAACGAAGATTCGGTGAGGGCGACCAGCGATCAGGTGCAGTATGTGCTGGAGACGCCGCAGGGCTGGTTTGAGAAAAACGGGGTCAAACCTGGCGCGTTGGTAGTTTCAGAACACGGGCCGCTGGTCAAGGTGCTGAAGACCAACCGGTAAGAGATCACGAAAGCGAATACGAATGAAAGTAGCGCTGGCACAGATCAATACAACGGTCGGATGGATCGCGGACAACGAGCAAAAAATCCTCGCGGCGTATAAGCGCGGCGTGGAGGCGGGCGCGGATGTCGTGGTGCTGCCGGAATTGGCCATTACAGGCTATCCGCCGCGTGATCTGCTGCTGAAGCATGGCTTCATTGATCGCAATCTCTCCGCTCTGGAACGTCTTGCGCAAGCTACAGGCAAAGTGGGTTTGATCGTCGGTTTTGTAGATCGCAATGAAGTGCGGCCCGGTCGTGAGGCAACGAATTCCGTGGCGCTCTGCCAGAATGGTAAAATCCTTGCCACACGCAACAAGACGTTGCTGCCGACGTACGATGTTTTTGACGAAGACCGTTATTTCGAACCGGCCAAGGAGAATCACGTCGTGGAATTCAATGGCCGCAAGATCGCGCTGACGGTTTGCGAGGATATCTGGAATGACGAGGATTTCTGGCATGATCGCCGGTATCAGCGTAATCCGGTGAATGACCTCGTGGCGGAAGGTGCTGAGATCATCTTCAACGTGTCGGCCTCGCCGTGGCATATCGGTAAGAATCGCACGCGCCATGAGATGTTGAAGAGCATGGCGGTGAAGTCGAAGCGTCCGCTCATCTATTGCAACTCGGTGGGCGGTAATGACGAACTAGTGTTCGATGGTGGCAGCCTGGTGTTCAACGCGGCGGGTGAGAGGCTTACGCAAGGGGTGTTATTCGCGGAGGATTTTCTGCTGGTGGATCTGGAGAAGACGCAACCGGTCGAGGCACGCGACTATGCGGATGAGGAAAAGATCTTTAAGGCTCTCTCACTGGGCTTGCGGGATTACATCCACAAGTGCGGTTTCAAATCTGCCGTGCTGGGCTTGAGCGGTGGTATCGATTCGGCGCTGGTAGCGTGCATCGCGGTAGAAGCCCTCGGCAAGGAGAACGTGCGCGGGCTTTCGCTGCCTTCGCAGTATTCTTCGCAAGGCTCTTTGGACGATGCGCGGAAGCTCGCGGAGAACTTGGGCATCCAATACGACATCGTCACGATCAAAGAACCCTTCGATGCCGTGCAGAAGCAGATGAAGGATGTCTTCGCCGGGCGGCCGGAAGACACGACAGAGGAGAACATGCAGGCGCGGTTGCGCGGTGTGATCCTCATGGCCATGTCGAACAAGTTCGGCTCGTTGTTGCTGACCACGGGTAATAAGAGCGAGTTGGCGGTGGGCTATTGCACGCTTTACGGCGATATGTGTGGCGGTCTGGCAGTGATCAGTGATGTGCCGAAGACGATGGTTTATCGTGTCTCGGAATGGATCAATCGCGAGAAGGAGATCATCCCGCGCGATTCCATCACCAAGCCGCCGTCGGCGGAATTGCGCCCGGATCAGACGGATCAGGATTCGTTGCCACCGTACGAAGTGTTGGATGCGATTCTCGAAGCTTACGTTGTGCATCAGAAATCTCAGGCGGAGATCATCGCGAGCGGTTTCGCGGAAGATGTGGTGCGCTTCGTGGTGCGGCTCATCGATCTGAACGAATACAAGCGTCGCCAGGCGGCACCGGGCCTGAAAGTGACGACGAAGGCGTTCGGTGTCGGTCGTCGTGTGCCCATCGCGCAACGCTATCGGGAGTGGTGAGCATGGCGCGCAGTTTTGTGAAATCGTGGCTCTGGGCATTGGCGTTGCTGATGCTCGGAGGGGCGGTTCAGGCGGCGGAGGTATCATCTGCCACGCAGAGTGTTTTGGAGATGAAAGGGCTGGTGAGCTTCTGGGATTTCCAAGAGGCCAGTGGTTCACGTAAAGCCCAAGGACCGTTCAAAGCGGACCTGATGGAGGGCAAGGAAGGCGTTGGCCGAGCCGAGGAAGGCTTGTTCGGCCCGCATTCACTCAAACTTAAGCCGGGTCAATGGCTTCGCATCCCGCGTGAGAAACTTGGCCCCTTGAACATCCACGGGCCGAAGGCTCAGGTGACGGTCATCGCGTGGGTGAAGCGCGAAGGGACGAATTTCTGGCAATCCATCGCGGGTGTGTGGGATGAAACGCATTCTGCGCGGCAATACATGCTGTTCCTGAATGCACGCACGCGCACAGATGCTTCCATCATGAAACGGGTACTGACGCAGAATCGTATTCATGGGCATATCTCCAGTTCTGGCGGCGCTTCACCGGGTGAGAAATTCTGGATCAGCTACGCGAGCAGTGGCTCGGAAGTAAGCATGAAGGAGTGGCATATGATCGCGCTGACGTATGATGCCCAATTCATCCGCATGTATCTGGATGGCAAACTGGATGCATGGGAAAACTCGAATCCTTTTCCGTATAAGGAAGGCATCTTCGATGGTGGAGCGAAAGGGGCGGATTTCACTGTGGGGGCAAACCACGTGGCCGGTATTGAGAACAATAACCGGTTCAGCGGTTTAATGGCTGGGCTGGCGGTGTTTGACCGGGCTTTGACGGATGAAGAGATGGGGATGTTGGCGGCGAAGACATTGCCATCGAGGAAGTAAGAACGGGCTTTGCGCCATTCGATGTGTTCAGTTAATTTCTTTTCACCATGATTTCACGAGCGAAGTCGGAAGCGTTGTTTGATGAGTCGTTGCGGTACATCCCCGGCGGGGTGAACTCACCGGTGCGGGCCTTTCGTGCCGTGGGCGGCAAGCCCTTCTTCGTAGATCGTGCGAAAGGCGCGCGCGTCTGGGATGTGGATGGCAACGAATACATCGACTACGTGGGCACTTGGGGCCCGGCGATCCATGGACATGCCTTTCCGCCGATCATCAAGGCTGTGCAACAAACGGCCGAACGGGGGACGAGTTTCGGCATTCCAAATCCGCTCGAGCTGGTGATGGCCAAGCGCGTGACGGAAGCGGTGCCAAGCGTGCAGAAGGTGCGCATGTGCAGCTCCGGCACAGAAGCGTGCATGAGTGCGATCCGCCTGGCGCGCGGCTTCACGAAGCGCGACAAGATCATCAAGTTCGACGGCTGCTATCACGGCCACGGCGATTCGCTGTTGGTGAAAGCGGGTTCGGGTGCATTGACGTTCGGCAATCCGGACAGCGCGGGTGTGCCAGCAGATTTCGCGAAGCATACCATCGTGCTGCCCTACAATGATGAGGAAGCGATCAAGGCGGCGTTTGCGGCGAATGGAAAGGAGATAGCGTGTGTGATTGTGGAAGGCGTTCCGGCGAATGCGGGCTTGTATCTGCCTAAGCCGGGTTACTACGAGCTTATCACTAAACTGTGCAAAGATAATGGCACGGTGTTCATCTATGACGAAGTGATGACGGGCTTCCGTCTTTCGCTCGGTGGTGCGCAAAAGATTTTTGGACTTACGCCGGACTTGTCCTGCTTCGGCAAGATCATCGGCGGCGGTTTGCCGGTGGGTGCGTTCGGTGGTCGCGCGGACATCATGGATTATCTCGCACCGTTGGGGCCGGTTTATCAGGCGGGCACGCTGAGTGGTAATCCGCTGGCGATGGCAGCGGGTATCGCGGCACTGGATGCACTGGCGGATGGTAAGGCTTACGAGCATTTGGAGAAGCTCGGGCAGCAACTCGAGACGGGCATGAAGTCGGCGGCGAAGTCGGCTAATATTCCGGTGGAGTTCAAACGCATTGGCTCCATGTTCTGCGGCTATTTCACAGACAAGCCGGTGTATAACCTCGCGGATGCGATGACGAGTGACCGACAGAAGTTCAACAAATTCTTCCACGCCATGTTGGATGCAGGTGTGTATCTGGCCCCGTCTCAGTTCGAGGCGGGCTTTATCTCTACGGCGCATTCGACGGAGGATATCGAGAAGACGGTGCAAACTGCGACGAAGGTGTTGAAATCCATTTAATCTCTCTATGCGAATTTTGGCTTTAGATCATGGCACGGTGCGCATCGGTGTGGCAGTTAGCGATGAACTGAAGATGCTCGCGCATCCGCTGGAGTTCATCCCGGCGGACCCGTTCGCGGATTTCTTAGTGCGCTTGAAAGAAATCATCCGTGAGAAGGAAGTGGAGATGATCCTCGTGGGGATGCCGCGTAATATGGATGGCAGCTACGGTCCGGCGGCAATGAAGGTGCAGGTGTTTGTGGCGGCGTTGAAGGATGCGACGCCCATTCCGGTGCGGGCTTGGGATGAACGCCTGACGTCGGTGCAGGCGAACAAGATTTTGCGTGAGAACAAGGTGCGCGGCGAGAAGCGCAAGGAGCAGGTGGACAAGATGGCAGCGGCGATTCTCCTGCAAAGCTTTCTGGATTCCAGCGGTGGCGGTCTCTAATCACGCATGACTGCGGCCAAGCCAGCGCGGGAGCCAGTAGATCCCAAGACGGTCACCAAGCTGAAGCTGGTGATCGCCTATGATGGCGCGAACTACGCGGGCTGGCAGATTCAGAAGATCGGTCTGGGCGTGCAGCAACGGGTGGAGGAGGCGCTGGCGAAGATATTTCCTACGCCCAAAAGATTGCACAGTTCCAGTCGCACAGACACAGGCGTGCATGCCATCGGCATGGTGGCGCATGTGGAGATTCCCAAGACCGAGTTGAAGATGCCAGTACGCAAGGTGATGCTGGCGCTGAACGCGCATCTGCCAGCGGACGTGCGCATCATGTCCGTGCAGAAGGCGGCAGCAGATTTTCATGCGCGGTTCAATGCGTGCGGGAAGCAGTATCGCTATTATGTGTGGAATCATAGTGCGATGAATCCACTGCTGCGCACCCAGGCGTGGCATGTGCCGAAGGGGTTAGACATTGCGGCGATGCGTGAGGCGGCGAAGCTGTTTATCGGCAAACATGATTTTAAATCCTTCGCGGCGAATCGCGATTATGCGATGGAGAATACGGTGCGGACGATGCATCGGTGTGATATCCAGAAGAAGGGGTCGTTGCTCACATTCATCATCGAGGGCGATGGGTTTCTCTACAAGATGTGTCGCGGCATCGCGGGTACACTGGTGCAGTTAGGGCAGGGGAAGATCGCGGTGACGGATGTGAAGAATATCTTGGCAGCAAAGGATCGTCGCGTAGCAGGGATGACGGCTCCGGCGCATGGGTTGGTGCTGTGGAAGGTGTTTTACAAAAAGGGATTCAAGGCAAAGAAACCGGGGGAAGAGGACCTCGACGAATAAGATGAACATCGTTTTGCTACAGCCGGAAATTCCGCCGAATACGGGTAATGTGGCGCGCCTATGTGCGGCTACGAAGACACGGCTGCATCTCATCGAACCATTCGGTTTTCAATTGGATGATAAGCAGCTTAAGCGCGCCGGGATGGATTACTGGCAGCAGGTGAATTGGAAACGTTGGAAGAACTGGGCGGAATTCGTTGCTGCTCAGCCGGCCGATGCGCGTTTCTGGTTTATCGAATCGGATGGTCCGAAACATTACGCTGAGGTGCAGTATCAGGCGGATGACTACATCGTGCTAGGACGCGAGACGGCGGGGTTGCCAAAGCAGTTGATCGAAGAAAACAAAGAACGATGGCTGCGGATACCGATGTTTAACACGGAATCGCGTTCACTGAATCTCTCGAACTGTGCTGCGCTCGTATTATTCGAAGCACTGCGTCAGCAAGGGTTTAAGGGAGAGGTTTAGCTACGGACTAAACACGGAATCACACAGATGAAAGGATTGCTTTCTCTATCTGTGAAAATCTGTGTTTCATCCGTAGCTGAAGAATTTACCGATTCATCCCTAGCTCTGCGTCACGGAGGAGTTTCAGCACTGCATCTGATTTATCTGCTTTGATCAGCTCTTGACGCAGCTTGGGCGCGCGAAGAAGGCGGCTGATGCGGGCGAGGATGCGCAGATGTTCGCTTACATTCGTAGCGACGAGGAGGAAGAAAACTTTGGCAGGCAGACGGTCATCGGCACCGTAGTGGACGCCTGCGGGATGACGGCCAAAGACGATCACGGCGCGATCCACCATGCCAACGAGAGCGTTACGCGCATGAGGAAGAGCAATGCCGTCACCGATGCCGGTGGAATGCAATTCTTCACGCTCTTGCAAGGCGCGCAACAGAGTTTGCTTCGCGGCAGGCTGGCCAGCGATGCTGGGAATGTGATCAATGAGTTCAGACAGAACGGCATCGCGGTTCGTGCCACGCAGTTGCAATTGCATGGTGGCCGGGGTCAGGAGGTCGGACAAAAACCATTCAGGTGCCGGAATGTCGCTCATGATGGGAAAAGGATAGGTTCAAAGTCCAAAGAGCAAAGTTCAAAGTTGGATTTGGGGCAAAGTTCCCGTTGCCAAGGGGCGGGGTGGTGCATTAGGGTCTGCGGCGGTCGGGCGCTTGGCGCAGTGGCTAGCGCAGATGCCTTACACGCATTTGGTCGGGGGTTCGAGTCCCTCAGCGCCCACCATCTTCTCCTTCTTTTTCCTATCTAACCATATTAAGGCAACGCGACCGATGTCAGCTTCACTGGAATGGTGAGGATGGATTTGTCCGTCTGGAGATAGATCTTCGCTTGCATGCCTGCAGGAGCCTTGGCCCGCAGATTGATGGTGACGCTTTTTGAGCCATTGAAGCCGCTGGAAAAGCGGCCACTTGTCTCAAGCGGCTTGCCATCAGCAGAGCAGAATTCGACATTGGCGACCTTGCTCCTGGGATCGACTATTGTGTAGCTCGCTTTGTCATCTTTGGATTCTTGCAACATGATGGTCACACCAGCAGTTTTCAAGGCTTCATGGGCCAAGGGTTTTCCTGCTTCAGTCGCTACGTTTGCTGTGATGACCGCGTTGGGATCTTTGGATGGTATGAGCAATTCCACTGCCGCGTCTACAGTCAGGCTTTTGGCAGAGCGTGCTGGATTCTCCAAGTCCAGCTTGAGTTGATACTCTTGTGGGCCTTCTCTTTTGAAGCCGCCAAATGTCTTTTGTGGAGCTTTGAATGTGCTGTCGTTGAAAGAATTCTTTCGGGTCGGGATGGCGTTTCCTGCATCGTCCTTGGCGTCCTTGAGCACAACCCGCATTGCTTTGCATTCGGCCATTTCTACACCGGAAACTTTCAATTCTACGCTTAATCCGGTGAAAGCCTTGCCGGTAGAGCGGTTGTCGGAGATGTCTCCGACGGCGACTTTGACTTCGGCATGCACGGCAAAGGTGGTTGCGAGTAACAGGGAAGCGATCAGTTTCATGGTTGCCAGCTTTAGGATTTGAACTGATGCATTGTCACTCTGCCGATCCACGGCAGCAAGAACAGATACAAAAAACGCGCTTCATTGCTGAAGCGCGTTTCGGGTCGGTTTGGTTGGTTGGATTTAAATCAGCGAAGCTCGATGCGTTCGCGCTCGATCGTTTTGCTCTCGGGCACGAGATAGGATTCGGACGGGTCGAGAACCATGACGGTGGTGATCTTTTCCTTCACACCCACTTTGTTTTCGTCATGAAGGCAAACAATGTCCCCGGCCTTCAAGGTCTGCACCTTCACGACTTGATCCCCTTTGCGAACGATAAGATGTTCACCGATGGCGATGGGTTCTCCGTTTACGATGAGGGTTGTTTCATTTACCTGACCGACGCGGGCGTGGGTGTGCGGGCAGTTTTTATCGTGGAATGAGGTCTTCTCACGGACGATGGTTTGCTCCTTCACCGCGACGGCGGGCGTGGTGGCGGGAGCGATGATAGCCACGGCTGCGATCTCACCGCCGCCTACGTCGTCTTTGCCGCGGTCGTCGAGGCAGACGGTATCGCCGACTTTTATGTCGGTAATTTTTGCTCTTACGTCGCCTTTGTAGACGTGGGTGCTTTTGCCAACTTTGTAGGGCTTGTCATCGACGGAGATCATTTCGGATGTCACGACTGAGACTTTGCCGTGCGGCTTTTTGCAGTCTGCATCATGGCCAGCGTATGCTGAGGAAGCTGCGCAGATACCGGCCAAGGCAAGAGCGTATATCATAGTTTTCATATGCAAATTGAAATGCAAGGGATGTGCCAGCTGATGCGAAATGGTGAAAGTGGCTGATCATCAATGGATTAAACAGTATCGAAATGCCTGCTAAATGGCTCTATTTATGGGCTTTTTCCATGAAATTTGCACCCAAGACTCTTGCAATATCCTTTGAAATCACGAGGCGTAAGATTTTATAAGATGTATAAATATTTAAATATTAGTGAATAGAATTCATTATGTGTTGCGCTAGAGGACTTGTTCAGGAATGGCACCAGATGCTTAAATGGATTTTTATGAATAACACATTGTTCGAGAAAATTTCCGCCCGTCAAACGGGCTATTCGGTGGCCATTTTGGGAGCGAATCACGGATATCGCTTTGAAGGGGACACGGTCGCTTTGCACGCCATGTTCGCGGTGTTGGACCAGGCGGCCCACACACGTAATTGGGCATTGCAGCTCTGGGCTTGCCCGCAAGTACCGTCTTCGGTGACTGATCTGACGGGGCATCTGGTGGCGCAGGCTGCCTTGCCGCCGATCGGTGAGATTGCGGATGAGGTCGAGAGCTTTGAGGTCCAAGCGGCGGCAAATCAGCTCGCAGGCCAAGCTGATTACGCCATGGTGCTGGTGTTGGTGGCTGGTAACAACGGTCGCTATGACGAAGTGCACAGCTTCTCGGTCTATTCGCGCCGTCAGCAATTCCAACAGCCGCAGATCCGCGGGAATACGACTTATCGTGTGGAGAATGACCGCGTTCTCTTGAGCGTGGACAGTATTTATAATCCGCGTTGCGCGGGGAATGTCAGTGGCACGTTGTCCATCGAGTTGTGGGCGTTGAATATGCCTTATGTTGGTGGTGCTTTTGAAGGTGTGGCATTGGCTGGGGCGACGATCGGACAAGTGGCTGGTCAGGCGGAGTCCACATTGCGTGAATTTGATCTGACGTTCACGGCTCCGCCGGCGGGTGTCTGGCATTATGTGCTGATGCTGCGTGAGTGGACGGCGGCGGGTTTTGTGACACGTGATTTTGTGAACTTCAGTCAACCGGTGACGATCGCGCCGGTGGCACCTGTTGCTGCTACGGCTGCGCCGAAAGCGGTGGCACCGGTAGTGAAAGCATCGACTCCTGCTGCTACGCCTGCGAAAACTCCGGCTCCAGCGGCCATGAGTGTTGAGCAGCCTAAGGCAGCCGAACTGAAAAAAGCGGAAATCAAGGCGGTGGCTCCAACAGCGTCAGCCAAGACGGTGACAGCCGAAGCTCCGGCCAAGGCCGCTGCGGTTCAGGTGGTGAATGATGGCAAGGTATCGGTGAATACTGCTACCGAGAGCGAACTGGCGACGGTGAAGGGCATGACCGCGAAGTTGGCGAAGGGCATCGTGAAGGCGCGTCCGTTCAAGAATCTGGATGATCTCACCCGGGTTACTGGCATGGGAGCGAAGTTGCTGGCGAAGGTTCGCGACTATCTGCGTCTGTGAATTGAACTGGTTTAATTGAAACTGAAAGGGCCGGTTGCTTGAGGCAACCGGCCCTTTTGCTTTTAAGCTATCTAAAACTTATTGCTTATCGAAGCGATGAACGCGGCCAGTGATGTTGTATTCGGCCACGTAGATGTTCCCCTTGGCATCGAAGGCGACGCCGTGAGGAGCGGTGACGGTGCCGGTGACCCATTTGGCGGGTTCCACCGCGTTCTTGCCCACTTGATCGGCATTGGTGTTGGTGCCGAGCTTGGCGACGACTTTGCCTGCCTTATCCAGCACTGTGACCTGGCCTTTGAGTTCACCGACGAGAGCGTAATCACCTTGTACAGTGATAGCGGCGGGCAGCAACAGATCGGTGGCGACAACGCCGAGGAATTCGCCGTCTAGTGACATGTGAACGACGCGCATGTTCGCGCGGTCACAGGCGATAATGCGGGCAGGCGTGAACCGGGTATCGATGGCGATTTTGTGCAGGGTTTTGAAACTGTAGGGTGCCTGTTTGCCGCCGAATGATCTGAGGTATTTGCCGGTTTTATCAAAGACGTGGACGTAATCGCTGGAGTAGCCATCGGTCACGTAGAGGTCGCCATTCGGGGCGACGTCCATGCCGGTGAGGCGGACGACGGGGGCGCCTTCTTTGCCGTCCTTACCTTTGGGCTTCACCTTGTATTGATCAGGAATGGCGGAGGCGGGAATGTTCAGGACTTCTTTGCCTTCCAGCGTGAGCTTCACGATGTTCTGGCCGCTGAGGCGCGGGCCGTAGAGGAATTCGCCGTCTTTATCTTTGTGGATCACGAAGCCGTGAAAGTCAGCGGGGGCATCGGGGAGTGTGCGAATGTATTTGCCATCGGCAGCGTAAACTTGAACACCCGCTTTCGGGTCCATGGTGCTGACGTAGATGTCGCCTTTGGAGCTGACGGCGATATCGCCATGCATGTTGCCGAGAGCGGAACGGCTTTCGGGCAGTTTCAGCCAATCGGGCACGATCTTGTATTCGGCGGCGTAGGAATGGGTGAGAAGGGCGGCAAAGGTACAGAGTACGGCAATGGATTTACGCATAGCGCTGTTCGTTCGTTTCAAAAGGGTTCGAGGACTACGGGACAACAGATGGGGGAGTCTGTCAACGGAGAAGGGAACAAATGACGAATGACCAAATCTGAATGACGAAGGAATGAAGAAATGACCAATGTCTAAAAATGGAAATGGCAGGTTGTGATTATGCACAACCTGCCATCGAGCAAATGAAGAGAATTTTTAACGATTAGCTGATCAGCTTGGCGTCCAAGGTGATCTTGGCGTTGAGGAGGCGGGAGATGGGGCAGCCGGCTTTGGCGCCGTTGGCGATAGTGTTGAATTTTTCCTGGTCGATGCCGGGAATCTTGGCGGTCATCACGAGTTGAGATTCGGTCACCGTGGGACCGGCATCTGTTTTATCCATGACGACGGTGGCAGTGGTCTCGATGGAGTCTGGGGTGAAGCCAGCTTTGCCTAGTTCTGCGGAGAAGGCCATGGAGAAACAGCCTGCGTGAGCGGCGGCGATGAGTTCTTCCGGGTTGGTGCCGATGCCGTTTTCGAAACGGGTGCCGAAGGAATACTGAGTGTCTTTCAGGACGCCGCTTTCGGTGGAGATGGTGCCTTTTCCTTCCTTGAGACTGCCTTTCCAGACGACGGATGCTTTGCGTTTCATGATGGTTCTTTCAGTTTTTTGTCAGATGTGGATTTGTGCCGTGTCGGGGATAGTAGTGCTGAAATGGGGCAAGCTCAAGTTACGCTGCGTGACAATCTAGTTCCACGACGCTGACTGAGCGAGCAGGGAAGCGCCATTTCATCGCTTCGCCAGCAGGCAGGGCGTGTTCTTTTGGTTTGAACGCATCTGGGTTCTGCGGGCTGACTTCGTGGCGGGGATTTTCCGGGGCGATCTCGAATACTTTGCCAGCCGTCACGGTGAAGCCGTTGATGGCGAAGGTCGCTTCCGTGGCGCCGGAGTAATTCATGTTCGCGACGTGGAGGAAGAATTTGTTTCCAGCGCGGCTGACGGCGAGGTCGAGATTTGAGGGCGCGGATTTCACCGTGACGCCGTGAGTGCCGTTGTGGCGTTTGAAGAGGCGCATGACGGCACCGATGGGAAGGAGATAGCTGGCACCGCCGGGGACTTGGTGAATGACGGCGTTCGTAGTCCAGCGGTTGCCATTATAGTCTGCGCCGGTGGCGATCTTCACGGTGTTGCCGTGGCGCTGATAGAGATTCATCACGCGGGCGTGGTAAACGCCGGTGAGCCATTCGGTGAGGATGGGATTCGCGTTGTGCGGTTGCAGGCTGAGATGGCCTTCCGTGATGGCGATGCCGTGTTTGGAGTTACGCTTAGCGAGGGCTTCTTCCAAGCCGGTGAGTTTCGTTTCGATACGCGTGGCGATGAGGTTCATCAACTCGTTCCAGGCGCGTTCGGGTTCGGCTTGGTAACGATTGCCGATAAGCACGGTGTCGCGACCCACTGGTGATTGGCCCATCATGTGGACGGCGACGTAGTCGATGTGTTCGCCAGCACGGTCTACGAGATCGCTCGCCCAGCCGTTATCGCCCCAGCCGATCAGCTTGAGGGATTTATCGCGTTCACGCATGGCTTTGGCGAAGGCGATGGTGTGGGTGATGGCTTCGTCTTTCTTGAAGCAGGCGTTGCCGTAGGAAGTTTCGTTGCCGATCTGCCAATATTTGAGATTGAAGGGGGCAGCGGAGCCATTGGCTTTGCGCTCGGCGTGGTCGGGATCGTTCGTGTAGCTAACCCAGTCGGCGGCTTCATCGGCATCACCGGTGCGATTGCCTTCAGGTGTATTGAAGTAACGTTTCTCGCCATCGCCGAGAAAGTTCACGCAATACATCGGCTCGGTATTCACGCGGCGGCAGAAGTCCACGAATTCGTGCGTGCCGACGCGGTGTGTCTCTTTGCCGCCCCAGACGTAGTTGCGATAGAGCGGGCGTTTATCGGCGGGGCCGATGCCTTCGCGCCATTTGTAGTAGCGGCTGAGCAGACCGCCGAATCTCATCATGCCGGGGGCGAGGTCTTTGGTGGTGTCGATGAAGTCTTTGCGCCAATCGTCCTTGTTGTAATCCCAGGAGGCTTCCACGGAGGAATCGGTGACGCCGAGCGGTTCCATGAACTGCATGTAGAGATGTGGCGAGATCTCGAACTGCGGCTGGGGATCAATCGTGATGGCACTGCCGGAGCTGGCGGCTTGAGCTGCCTGTGCTTGGGCGAGGGCGCTGAATTGGGAAACGGCAAAGGCTCCGGCTGTGGCAGCAGAGACGCGAGAGAGGAATTGGCGGCGTTTCATGGTGTTGGAATGAGAGGATAGAAACAGAATGAGTGGAAAGTGTCCATGCGAGCGGTCCACTGGGAGGGTGGGAATATCCACCTGAATGGACGAGCGAGACTGGCGAACATGTGCTACATCGAGGGCGTTGGGACTGCCGGCTAGAAGCCGGCAGCACGGATCGCGTGCTTCGTCGTCCGGCTTGATATTGGGAGGACTGTTTATGAGAATGGCGGCATGTTCCCTCATTCATGGTTTGGCCGTTTTGCTTTGATGTTGTGCGGTTTGGTGATGTTTTCCATCTCATCGAGAGCACAGCAGCGGTTTGTGCAGGACCGTTTCGCCATAGGGTTCTGGTGGCCGCCGCATACTTCGGAGAATTTGGAGATGAGGTATAAAGAAATCGCGGAGGCGAACTTCACGGTAGTGATTGGCACAGCGGGCACGACGGCAGAGGAGCAGCTCAAGCTGTGTGAGAAGTTTGATTTGCGGGCGGTTGTGCGGAGTGGTGCGACGCCGGATAAATTGCCACAGAGCGAAGCATGTTGGGGATACATGCTGAAGGATGAGCCAAATGCAGCAGAGTTTTCGGGATTGGCAAAACGTGCAGAGGAGATTAGGCAGCAGAGGTCGGGGAGGTTTGGTTATGTGAATCTATTTCCGAATTATGCCTCAGCCGGCCAGCTTGGCACGCCGACCTATGATGAGCATGTAGCGAAGTTTGTGGAGATGGTGAAGCCGGAAGTGCTCTCGATGGATCATTATCCGACGATGCGGCCAGATCGCGATACGCGTGACGCGTATTGTGCGAACTTGGAGACGATGCGGAAGTATTCGCTGAAAGCGGGCATCCCGTTCTGGAATTATTTTTATTCGATGCCGTTCAATGACCGGATAGACCCGACTGAGGCGCAGATCCGCTGGCAGATCAATGCCTCGCTGGCCTATGGAGCGAAAGGGGTTTTGTATTTCTGCTATTGGACGCCGGGGAAAGGCGCGAACGGAGCAGGGGAGTTTCCGAAGGGCGGGGCGATCATCACAGCGGAGGGGATGCAGACCCGGCATTATCATGAAGCGCGCAGAATCAATGCGGAGTTGAAAAATTGGGGGCCGACGTTGATGCAGTTGACGAGCACAGGCGTGTATCGGGTGAACACGGGCAAAGAACCGATGACTGTCTTGAAGAATGCCCCGATCAAGAATCTGGCCAAGGTGGGCAGCGATCCGCATAGCGAGTTCATCATTGGCATGTTTCAGCATGCCGATGGAAGGCGGGCTGTGTTGATAGTGAATCACAATCACAGTTACACAGCATGGCCGATGGTGGAGTTTGATGTGGGGAGGGACAGTGTGAAAGAGATCAGCAAGGTGACGGGGCGGGAAAATGTGGTGGATGACGACAGTCCGGAACTGGAAGGGTTGCAGCTGTCATTTGGAGCGAGCGAGGCGCGGTTGTTTTTATTGCCGGAGAAGTAGCAGGGCGGCACTCAACGCTTCAGGCTTCGTCTTATGGTCGAGAGCAGTATATGGGGAGAGGAGGGTTTTTGGATGAAATTCTGGCCTTCTTCCAAGATGAGTTCACGACCGGCGACATCTGCGCTGTAGCCGCTGGTGAAGACTACGGGAAGTTTGGGGTTTGAAGACTGTATACGATTTGCGAGTTCGCGCCCATTGATGCCGCGTGGCATGACGAGATCGGTGAGAAGAAGCTGGATGCTGCCCTGATCGGTTTCCCAGATCGACAGTGCTTCGATGCCATCGGAGGCTTCGAGGACCCGGTAGCCCGCTTTTTGCAGCACGATACGGCTCAACGTGCGCAGGCTGTGGTCGTCTTCCACCAGCAGAATGGTTTCGGAGCCGCCTTCTGATTGGGTGCGGGTCACGGGACCGGGCTTCACATTTTCCAAGGTGCTGACGAGAGGAAACAGGATCTCGAAGGTGGTGCCGATTCCGGACTCGCTCTTCACGAAAATAGATCCGTTGTGTTGTTTCACGATGCCAAACACCGTGGCCAAGCCGAGACCGGTGCCTTTGCCGTGTGCTTTGGTGGTGAAGAAGGGTTCGAAAATATGAGCGAGATTGTCTGTGGAGATGCCGGCGCCAGAATCGCTGACACGCAGGCATGCGTATAGTCCCGGCGCAGTGTCAGGCAAGGTGGCAGCCAGTTCCGGTGTCACTTTCTTTTCCGACAGCTCCACCGAGATGCGGCCTCCGGAAGGCATGGCATCGCGTGCGTTGACGACGAGGTTCATGAGCACCTGGTCGAGCATGCCAGCATCCGCATGGATGGTGAGCGGTCTCTGGTGGAGATTGAACTGCAGGCTTATGTCTTCGCCGATGATGCGGGTGAGCATCTTGGCTATGTTAGTGACGGTCTCATTAAGATCGAGATCGTGGCTGAGCATGACTTGCTTGCGGCTGAACAGCAGCAGCTGGCGGGTGAGATTGGCGGCGCGGTGTGCGGAGGCTTTGATCTCATCCAGCCCTTCCACGACATCGGGCGGAAGTTTTTCAGGGGAATCCATGAGGTCCACCTGCATGATGATGGCGGCGAGGATGTTGTTGAAATCATGGGCGACGCCCCCGGCGAGCTGGCCTATGGCTTCCAACTTCTGAGATTGTCTGACTTGTTCTTCTAGCAGGCGACGATTGCTGATGTCCTCGGCGGTGCCGACGATGCGGTGAACGTGGCCGGAGGCGTCGCTTATGGGGAAGGCGCGGTCGTGGATCCAGCGCAATGAACCATCAGGCCGGGTAATCCGGTAAGTCTCATCGTATTCACCGGAGGCCTGTCTATGGAGGGCGGCTTGAAGCACGCGTTCGCGATCGTCGGGGCAGATGGCTTCGAGCCAGGTTCTGGGGGATTCATAAAGGCTTTCACAAGTGCGGCCCCAAATTTTTTTGTAAGCAGGGCTGACATAAAGGATCTGTTTTTTTGCCGGATCGGTGATCCAGAAAACTTCGTTGATGTTTTCCGCCAGCTGACGGAAACGTTCTTCGCTTTCGCGGAGAGAAAGTTCCGCCTTTCTCCGGTCGCTGATGTCGATGCTGTAGACTCTGATGCGGCTGGTGTTTTCCAGGCTGGTTATGCTTTGAGCGAAGCACTTGTCGCCGAAGATCACCTCCCGGCGGATCGCCTTTTGTTTGAGCAAATTGGGAGCGAGCCCGGCCAAACCGGCGACGAGAGGATGGTGGAGCTTATGTGCTCCGATATCAGGAAAGTATTCGAGGGTGGCCGGATTCAAATAGTTGAATGTACCCGAGGAGAGATCGATTTCCAAAACGGAGTTGGGATTGCGTTCAGGGAATGTGGAGAGCCAAAGGGCGCGTTCTTCAGCCTGCTTCCGGGCCGTGATGTCACGGGCGACTTTCGATGCGCCGATGATTTTCCCGTCAGCGTCCTTGATGGGGGAGGCGGTGACGGAGATGTTGAGCAGGCGACCATCCTTCGTCTTACGCAGGGTTTCAAAGTGTTCGACGCTTTTTCCATCCCTGATCTGGTTAAGCATATAATGCTCCTCCTCACCACGATCTTCGGGGATGAGCCGTGAGATGGGCGCACCAACCATCTCATGAGAAGAATATCCGAAAACCTTCTCTGCGCCGCGGTTCCAAGTGGTGATGATGCCATCAAGGTCTTTGCTGATGATGGCATCTTCGGAAAACTCCACTATGGCTGCCAGACGATTGGCGGCGACTTCCGCGCGCTTGCGCTCACTGATGTCCTGCATGGCGCCGATCATGCGAATCGGCTTGCCAGCTCCATCGCGTATGATGTAGCCCCGATCCAGGACGTGAGAGTAGGAGCCATCTTTGCGGCGGAAACGATATTCAGATATCCAGATGTTTTCGCCATTATTGATCGCAGCCTGGGCACCACCGACTATCTTCTCGCGTTCATCCGGATGAAGAAGTTTGACCCACGTGCTGACGTGACGATCGGTTTCACCCGGCAGATAGCCGAACAGGACTTGAAAGCCATCATTCCACCAGACTTCATTGGTGGTCAGGTTCCAGTCCCAGACGGCATCATTGGTGGCGCGGGCGACGGTTTCGAAACGTTCCAATGCTTCACGCAAGGCGGCTTCAGATTCTTTATGCGAGGTGATATCAAAAGTGACACCGGTCATGCGGACAGGTTCGCCGGCGGCATTGCAGTAAACGCGACCGCGTGAGGCGGTCCAGTGAAGCGAGCCATCTGGCCAGATGACGCGTTTTTCCTCATCGTAATCACCGCGCTCCCAAACGGCCCGGTTGAGGGCCGCATCAATCCGGGAGCGATCATCCGGGTGAAGGGTTTTCAGGAACTGCGGGTAATCTACTTGGGCATTGGCGGGCAGGCCGTAAATGGCCAGACATTCCGGAGACCAGGTGATCTGTTCGTTGATGATGTCCCAGTTCCAACGACCGAGACGGGCGGCTTGCAGGGCGAGTTGCAGGTCTGCCTGGCTGCGTTGCAGAGCCTCTTCGACAGACTTGCGTTCTGTGATGTCTACCGCAAAGCCGATGACACCCGTGATCTGTCCACGGGAGTCGCGATGCGGAATCTTGTCCGTGAGCAACCAGCGGGAGCCGGTGGCCAGGTGAATCATCTCTTCAATATTCCGGAGAGGTTCCCCCGAGGTCATCACGCGCAAGTCGTCGCGGCGGAACTGCTCCCCGGACGGGTCGCCCATCTCCGTGGCAGTTTTGCCGACAAGCGTTTCGGGTGGCGCTTCAAAGAGGCGGGCGAACCCGTTGTTGACGCGAATAAAGCGGCTCTCACGGTCCTTGTAAAATACGAACGCAGGAACGGCATCCAAGATGATCTGGAGTTCGTTTCGCTGCTGCTCGGTGGCGGCTTCGGCCCGTTTGCGTTCGGTGATGTCAGTGATGACGCCTACGACGAGGGTTGCGGCGCCTTCGGTGATACGAGGTTCGTAAATGGCGGAATAATATCTGGTGCCGGAGGAGAAATTGCGGACGGCTTCAAAGGAGACATGCTCCCCCGAGAAGGCGCGATCCATGCAGGGACGAACGTGGCTGAGGTAAATGTCTGAGAGAACCTCCTGCAAGTTATGACCGATGATCTCATCCAGCGGACGCTGGACGATCTCAGCGTAGTTTTTGTTGGCGTAGAGGTAGCGATGGTCGCGATCAACCATGAAGAGGCCGACGCGGGCATTCTCTGTGACGATGTGGAGACGGGTCTCGCTTTCGGCGAGTTCACGGGTCTGACGTCGGAGTTCCAACTGGGTCATCACTTGACGGCCGATGATGCGGAGGGCGTTTTGCTGCTGGGAGGTTATTTGGCGGGGGACGCGATCCATGATGCACAGGGCGCCGAGTGCTTCTCCGTTTGGAGTGAGCAATGGGGTGCCTGCGTAAAAGCGCAGACCATCGGCGACGAGAGGGTTGTCGGCAAAACGATCGTCTTTGGTGGCATCAGGGACGATGAAGAGATCGGATTGCATGATCGCGTGGGCGCAGAAGGAAATGTCACGAGGTGTCTGGCTGATGGACAAGCCCACTTTGGATTTGAACCATTGACGGTTTTCATCGACGAGGGAGATCAGGCATGTGGGTGTGCCGCAGATTTGGGCGGTGAGGGTTGTAAGGTCGTCCAAGGCCTGTTCTGGAAGGGTATCCAGCAGGTCGTATTGGCGCAGTGCTTCGAGTCGGCGGACCTCGTTCTTGGGCAGTCCGGGCGCTTTCATACGGGATGGAAAAGATTCTCTCCGCGTATCTGTGTCATGGCGAGCGTTAAGTGCGGGTTGGAATGAATTATTGTTTTCTATCTTTGCCATTTGAAAGCGTCTGGCATGGGTTTCTGGTGCCAATCGGCCTTATCGGAGGGCAGAGGGGAAAACTTTAGGGATTTCCGGGGCTTGTAGCACTTAAAACGGGGCCTGCAGAGATAGAGGAATCAGAGTGTCAAGACGCGTTGAGGCAGATCCCGCCATGGCGCACGGGGTGGTCTGCTCGGATGGCAGACTATGCCATCGAGGATACCCCCTCCAACTGGAGCCGAGGTCTGGACACATGACGTTGTCTGGCGGAGAGAGCGAGCCGATATGGATTGCTTGTAATCTGGTCGGCCATGCGAACGGCCCGGCACTGCTGACAAGGCCAGTCCTGCTGGCAGGGGTTCTGCCGGACGAACGTCGCCGCTTGGGGGGAATCGGGGCTTGCGGGTTCGTGCTGGCGGTTTAAACTATGGTAAGGGTCAGCGAGTAAATGGGTTGAAGGATAGGGCGCGGTTGTGCGTCTGTATTTAAAGAAGTTGTATGGGACATCATAAGCCAAATCTGGAGCATCTGTTTTTGAGCCGTCGCCAGTTCTTGCGTCGCATGGGGATGGGCATGGGGGCAATGGGGTTTGCGGCGGTGGCGAGCAAGGCGGGCATCTTGAATGCCGAGACGGCCATCAATTCTGCCGCGCCGATGATGCCGCGCGCGCCGCATTGGCCGGTGAAGGCAAAGCATGTGATCCATTTGTTCATGAACGGCGGGCCGTCGCATGTGGATACGTTCGATCCGAAGCCGTTGCTGAACCAGTATCATGGGAAGCCGTTGCCGGGGGATAAGTCGCGGCGGACGGAGCGTCCGACGGGGGCGGCGTTTGGGTCGCCTTACAAGTTCCAGAAGTACGGGAAGAGCGGCATCGAGGTGAGCGAGTTGTTCGCCCGAACCGCAGAGAGCATTGATGACATTGCCGTGATCCGGTCGATGCACGCGGATGTGCCGAATCATGAGCCGTCGTTGATGTTGCTGAATTGCGGGGATTCGCGGTTGCCGCGGCCGAGCATGGGTTCGTGGCTGACGTATGGGTTGGGGACGGAGAATCAGAATTTGCCGGGGTTCATCGCGATGTGCCCGGGCGGGTATCCGATCCAGGAATCGCAGAACTGGCAGTCGGCGTTTTTGCCGGGCGTGTTCCAGGGGACGTATATCGACAGCAAGCACACGGATATCGAGAAGTTGATCGAGAATATCCGGAACAATTATACGTCGATGAAGGAGCAGCGGCAGCAGATCGATCTGTTGCAGAAGCTGAATGAACGGCATAAGGCGCAGCGGCAGCAGGACGCGAATATCGATGCGCGCATCCAGTCGTTTGAACTGGCGTATCGTATGCAGATGGATGCTTCGGACGCGTTCGACATCAGCAAGGAGCCGGAGCATATCCGCAAGATGTATGGTGAGGGGACGCAGGCACGGCAGATTTTGATCGCGCGGCGATTGGTGGAGCGGGGCGTGCGGTTCGTGCAGGTGTGGCATGGCGAGGGTCAGCCGTGGGATAACCATGATGATCTGGAAGTGAACCATCGGCGCCTCGCCGGGCAGTGCGATCAAGCAATCGGGGCGTTGATCAAGGATTTGAAGCAGCGCGGGATGTTGGATGAGACGTTGATCATCTGGGGCGGGGAGTTCGGTCGCACACCGACGGTGGAGTTGCCGACGCCGGGTTCAAACGCGGGCAAGATCAATGGGCGTGACCATAATCACTATGGTTATACGACATGGCTGGCAGGTGGTGGGGTGAAGGGTGGGCAAATCTACGGGGCGACGGATGAGTTCGGTTTCGCGGCGGCGGAGAACAAAGTTCATGTGCATGATTTGCAGGCGACGATCATGGCGTTGATGGGCTTCGACCACGAGAAGCTGACCTATCGTCATGCGGGACGGGATTTCCGCCTCACCGATGTGCATGGGCACGTGGTGAAGGAATTGATCGCGTAACTTTTGATCAGAGCGTCTGAAACAAGCCTGCTTCTTGCGGAGCAGGCTTTTCCTTTTCGCTGATGGCTGGCAGATAGATGCGGAATTCGGCGCCGCCTTCGGGACGGTTGAAGGCGTCCATCTTTCCGCCGAAACGGGAGATGATGCCGTAGCTGGTGGCCAAGCCAAGACCCGTGCCGATGCCTGGGGGTTTGGTGGTGACGAAGGGTTCGAAGAGATGTTTTAGTACGACAGGGGGAAGGCCCGGGCCGTCATCCAGGAATCGCCACAGCAAGTAGCGGCCTTCCGAAAGATTGGCCACTTCGCCTGCTGTCACGGTGGCAGCAGCCAAATGAACCCGCAAATTGCCGCCTACGGGGGCGGCATCGCGTGCATTGCAGGCCAGATTTATGGCGACTTGGGAAAGTTGCTGGGGCACACCCAGTACAGTGGGCAAATCCGTTTCTGCCGACCAGGTGAAACGGAGATGGCTGCCTGCTACGGCATCTATCTGGGAGGCGATCTGTTCCATCAATTTCCGCATGCACTGGGGTTGAGGGATGGTCGGTTCCAAGCGGGCGAAGGAGAGGAGTTGCTGGGTTATGGAGCGGCCGCTCAGAGCGTTTTCCTGCAGACGTTTGAGATGCTGATGGAGAAGGGGATTTCCAGATAGTTCCAACTCCAGCAGATGCGCGTAACCCATGATGGAGACGAGGATGTTGTTGAAGTCATGGGCACATCCGGCTGCCATTCGCCCCATGGCTTCGAGACGGCTGGCTCGTTCCATGGCATCACGATGACGTTTCAATTCGGCTTCAGCGCGGTCATGTTTGAATTGTTCCAGCAACCATGCTGTGCAAGCGGCGAGCGAGCCAGCGAAGTGCTGCTCGAACTCGTCCCAATGGCGTGGCTTGCCGATGTGTTCGCAACAGATGACGCCGATGACCAAGCCATCGTGGTAAATGGGCGCATCCAGCATGGAGGTGATGCCGACGGAGATGAGATAGCTTTCCGCGAAGCTTGATGTGGCATGGTGTGTCCATGCATCATCGGCGACGATGGCACGCTCTTTTTCCAAGGCCGAGAAGTAGGCCGGATGAGTCTCGGCATGGAGCCTGATGCCGGTGCTGTGACGGTCCTCCGAAAGGGTATAGAGGCATACGCACTCGATCGACTGGCGATCGGGGTGGTGAAGCCAAATTCCTACGCGTTCGACTTCGAGGCATTCGGCAGCGGCTTCGGTGACAAGGCGGAACACTTCCTGTTCATCAGGCAATTCGGACACTCTGAGCCGGGCTAGTTTAAGCAGTGTGTCCGCGAGACGGCGGGACTGGTTTGGCAGTGTCATAGGGGTGACGAAATACCACGGTCCACCAACGCGTCTCAGGCTGTAGGATTCATTTTACGCGGCAAGCCTATTCGGTGAGAATGATTGTAATGACTAATTCTGTTCCCGGGTCAATTCGAGGTAGATGGCGCGGATGTTTTGGCGGCTGACGGATACGGCTTTCGCGAATTCATCCGCATTTTCGAAACCACACCGGATGGCCACGCGATGGAGAGCTGCAGGATCATCCGGCAGCTCGGTTTCTCCAGCGAAACTCCATCGGCGAAGAATGCCTTCGATCCGGCGCAATCGACGGTAATGGGTGATGAGAGCGCTGGCTTTGTCGCCGGGAAGTTTTTCCTCAGACTGTGCGCGCAAGAGCGCTTTCAATGTGTTGGGCTCCTGCCAGCCGTTCTCCAAGACGAATATTTGGGCGAGGAATTCCGCATCCATCAATCCGCCCGCGCCGGTTTTGATGGCCAGATGTTCGCTGTCTGTCGGGGTGCGTTCTTTTTCGATGCGGGCACGCATCCTGACTATCTGCTGGCGCCAGTCCCGGGCATAGGCTGCAACGGGAGGGGCGGCCTGGCTGAAATCAGTCCATGCACTTGCGGTCCGCTGGAAGGCTTCACCCACGGTGCTGTCTCCTGCTATGATGCGCGTGCGGGTGAACGATTGGATCTCCCATAATTGAGCCCGCTGGCGGAAATACTCGTCATAGGCTTCCAACGTGTTGACGAGCAGACCTTTTTCACCATCCGGGCGCAAGCGGGCATCGGTTTGGAAAACGATGCCGTAATCCGTGTGTTTCGAAAGCAGTTCCATCAGCTCAACGGCATATTTTTGCAGTCTGGGGAGGTCGTCGGGTTTATCATTGGCGATGAATATGATGTCCAAATCGGAGCCATAGTTGATCTCAGAACCGCCGAGCTTGCCCAAGGCGATGATGGTGAATGGTGGTTGTTCGAGGCGGTTGCGCATTTGCACGGCTTCCAGGGCATAGCGCAAACAGGCATCCGCCAAGGCGGAGAGTTCTGTGAGATTGTGCTCGAAATCGACCAGGCCGAGAATATCACGCAAGCCGAGCCTCATCTGTTCAGCTTGATGATAGCGGCGCATCCAGAGCAACTGGTCCGGATCATTCAGACCATAGCGCAGATCATTCAACGTTTCATCCGCAGTTTTGCTCCGGCGGAGGCGCCCGCTGAGTTGGAGGTCTTCGACCAGATCCGGTGTGCGGATGGCGACTTCGGCGAGAAATTCCGAGCGGTCGAAGAGCAGGAGCAGCAATTCAAAGAGCGAGGGATTATGCGTCCATGTTTCGTAGAGCATCATGCGTGCGCCGTAGGCCTGGATGAATGAATCCAGACGGGCGAGCACGCGATCGGGGTCTGAGAGGGTTTTTCCTTCCGGTGGAGGGGGGAAAGGGGAGGCATGTCCTGGCTTCAAAGGGCAGTAGCGCAGCAGATGCGGAACCAATCCGAGAGCCAGTTCGACCGTACGCGGTGAGACATGGACATAACCTGGGCCGTGAACAAACATCGTCAGCAGTTGGAGGGCATGATCGACATCGCGGAAACTGCGAGCCTCGAGGATGCGTTTCCAAACTGCGGGATTCGACTCGAGATCGTCGGGTATCGCTGCGGGGGCAGTTTCTGATTCCGATCTCAGGGTGTGCTCGAAGATGAGGCGGACGTTGGTGGTGTGAGTGACCAGTGCATCTTCGAATTCCTGCAGCTTTTCAAATCCCATGAGCGCGGCGAGACGTTCGCGGGGTTTGCGCCCGGCGGGGATGGTATGGGTCTGGAGATTGTTCTCCATCTGCAACCGGTGTTCCACATCACGCAGGAAGCAGTAGGCCGCAGTCAACTGTTCGGCCTCTTGCGGAGGGATCAGCCGGTAACGCACCAGATTTTTGAGGGCGGGAATCGTTTGTGCACCGTGCAGGAAAGGGTTTCTGCCGCCTTGCAATACTTGATGCGTTTGCACAATGAACTCGATCTCGCGGATGCCTCCGCGCCCGAGTTTCACATTGCGGTCCAATTCGCCTGAGCGGACAACTTCAGTCTCGATGCGGTCTTTCGTTGCGGCGACTTCGTTCAAGATGCGGAGATTGAGGCTGCGCGGATAGCGGAAGGGCTGGATCATTTCCAGAAATTCCGCGCCGAGCGCCGCTGAGCCTGCGACAGGCCGCGCTTTAAGGAGCATCATGCGCTCCCATATCTGGCCCCATTGGGCATAGTAGTTTTCGTAGCTTTGGAGGGAACGGACCAAGGGCCCCGCGTCTCCTTCCGGACGCAGCCGGACATCCACACGGTAAAGGGCGCCTTCATCTGCAAGCTGTGAGACATGCGTGATAAACTCTTTGGCCAGACGGGTGAAGAACTGGTGGTTCGAGATGCCTTTGCCCGTTTCTGATTTCCTGGGACGGGCGGGAAACAGGAAGCCTTCCTCGGCATAGAGGAAGATCAGATCCACGTCTGAACTGTAGTTGAGTTCCTGTCCGCCCAGTTTGCCCAGACCGAGAATGCAAAACTCCGTAGGTTCCCAAGAACCGTTGCTGTTCTGATGCCAGGGATTTCCGAGACGGGCGGTGAGTTGTTGCTGGACGAGGCGCTGCACGACTTCAAGGCAGATATCCGCCAGGTCGGAGAGTTCGCGGACGATCTCCATCGTGGAACCCAAGCGGGAGAGGTCGCGGGCGGCGATGCGGATGGATTCGCGTTGTTTGAAGAGCCTCAACTGCTGAAAGGCATGATCATATTGCTTATGCCGGAGCGCATCATCCAGCCAGCTGGAAACATCCCTGCGTAGTCCTTCAGGCTGCCGGGGATTTTTAAGCAGGTCCGCCTTCAAGGCATGGAGCATCCATTCGGGGTGCGCGACCAGCAGGCTGCCCAGATGTTCCGAAGCGCTGAAGAGTGAGATGATTATGCGGCATTGTTCGACGGACATCCGGCGCAGGGTGGTGCCGGCAGGGGATGCCAGAAGTGCCTCCCAGTATCGGCGGGCCCGGGGGGGATCGGCACATTCCAGCAGCAGCTTTTCCCAGGCAGGCTTAGGCATAGGGCAAGATAGCACAAGGCCAGCCGGCTGGAAGCCGTCTGCGAAGGTCAGGGCTGATCGAGTACGCTTCGCACAGTTTCAGCCAATTGCTGGGGCCCATAAGGTTTTGAGAGGAATGCGCCATGGGGCGTCAGCTGGTTTTGCTGGGCGGCCATTTCAGCGCTGTAGCCGCTGGAGTAGATAATCTTCAGACCCGGCTTTTCCCTGGAAAGCAGGCTGGCCAGCTCGATGCCGCTCATGCCATCAGGCATGACCAGATCCGTGAGCAGCAGGGCAACATCCGCCTCGTGCTCAGACCAAAGCTCGAGCGCTTCCGCGCCGGTTTGCGCGCTTAACACGCGATAGCCGAACTGGGTCAGGATGTTGCGGACCAGCGCACGCAGCGGGGCTTCATCTTCCACTAGCAGAATCGTCTCCGAGCCGCGTGCATCTTTGAAATGTTCCTTGATGATCTCGCTGACCGGAAGGACCGTCTTTTCCAAGGCGGGAAGGTAAATCCGGAAGGTAGTGCCACGTCCCAGTTCACTTTCCACTTCGATCCATCCTTTGTGCTGCTGGACAATGCCATAGACTGTAGAAAGTCCCAGGCCGGTGCCTTTGCCCACCTCTTTGGTGGTGAAGAACGGATCATAGATGCGCGACAAATTCCCGGGTTCTATGCCTGTGCCGGTATCAACGACTTCCAGGCAGATGTAGCGGCCGGTTCTGCCGTCCGCAGCTTCATCTGGTGCGGTGCGGTGCTCGGACCGCAACCGGATGGCCAGTGAGCCGCCTCCAGGCATGGCATCACGTGCGTTCACCGCGAGATTCAGGACGATCTGCTGCATCATGGCCGGATCGGCCTTGATGAGCGGAAGCGGGGGCTGAGGTTCCACGGTCAGTGTGATCTGTTCGCCCAGCAGGCGGCGCAGCATCCTGGCTACATCGGTGACGAGCGCGGAGAGATCGAGCTCTTTTTGCTGCATGACCTGCTGCCGGCTGAAGGTCAGGAGCTGTTTCACGAGACTGGCGGCACGATCGGACGCTTTCACGATCTCGCTGGCGGCATCTGAGGCCTCGGTGTGCAGATCGCCGAAGAGTTGCAGGACTCCGGCGTGACCCTGGATGACGGTAAGTATGTTGTTGAAATCATGAGCGACACCGCCGGCCAGCTGGCCGATGGATTCCATTTTTTGAGCCTGGCGGAGTTGGGCTTCGAGTTTGCGGCGTTCCGTGATGTCTTCACGCATCCAGATCACGTGCTGTTTGCCCGCTCTTTCCAGGATGCTGAAGGCCACCTGGCTGTAGAAGGTGCCGCCATCCTTCCGGCGGTTCAGCACTTCACGGGCGCAACGGCCGGTGCGGCGGACTTCGGCATTGATCTCTTCCTGGATGCGTGAGGCTTCTTCCGAACTGTATGCCAGTAAATCGGTCACATGAGCGCCCAGCAGGCCGCCGCGTTGGCCGCCGAACATGCGTTCCTCGGCAGGGTTGGTGTAGATTATGCGGCCAGCTTCATCGGAAAGACCGACGCCCTCGGCCATGCTTTCGAGGACAAGGGATTGCAGGCGCAGCGCGTCATCCGTCTTTTTGCGCGCGGTGACATCGAGGCTCAGTACGGTCACACCGGTTATCTCTTCTCCAGTGCGGATCGGATTGAAGCTGATCTCGAAGTGACGGATGGTTTGGCGGACTTTCAGAGGGTATTCCAGGGTGAACTGTTCGCCGCCAAGAGCACGGTCAAACTGTGCCTGCCAGAAGGCTGCCACTTCCGGGGGGAGGCCATTGTGGATGTCGGAGCCGATTTTCGGTTTCTGCCCCAAGGCGATTTCGACGCCTCTTCTAAAGAGACGGTTGAAAGTGATGTAACGGTACTGGCGGTCCACGGACCAGGTGGCACCAGGTATGTTCTCCACCAAGGCGGTGAGATTGCCTTCATACTCTTTTTGAGCCAGTTCATGGCGGATGCGTTCGGTGATGTCCCGGCCGACGGATTGGATATCTAGGATGTTCCCTTTGTTGTCGAAGTGAGCGTGATCAGTCCACTCCTGCCAGCTGATGGAGCCATCCGGCAGCAGGCAGCGGTGAGCATTGGTCAGAATGGGGTTGCGGGGGGAGAGACTGGCAATTTTTTGCTTTACGGTGGCAACGTCCTGCGGGGAAATCAGATCGAAGAATGCGGTTCCGATCAATTGTTCGCGAGTTTGACCGTACATCCGGCAATATGCCTCATTGACAAAGGTGCGGGTGCCGTCGGGCTTCCACCGCACGATCATCTCGGTCTGGTCGTCAACAATGGAGCGGAACAGGGTTTCACTTCGGCGAAGCGCATCAACTGTCTGTTTTAGCAGGGTAATATCGTGACCTTCGGCGATCAGCCAGAGCAGTTTGCCTCCGTCATCAAAAACCGGTTTGAGCGAGAAATCGAAAACGTGCAACACGCCGGCATGGGACTGGTGGGTGGTTTCGAAGTGGACGAATTCACCACGGGCCGCCTGGGTCAGTGCGGCTTTGAGGTGAGTCTGGGCTTCGTCGCTGTGCGTCCACCAAGGTGTTTCCCAGAAGGGTTTTCCACGGACGTCATCAACGGTTTTGCCGATGAAATCCAGTGCGGCTCCATTGGCTTCGAGCACATGGCCTGCAGGAGACAGAAGACCGATGAATTGGAATGCCTGATTGAAGATGCCGCGGAAGCGGCGTTCGCTTTCCGCCGCTTTTTCCTTGGCCAGATGACGGTCTGTGATGTCGAACGTGACGAGTATGGCCTTGTTGATCTTGCCTTCCTCGTAGATCGGACTGAGTGTGTTGGCATACCAGTGGGTGGTGTTATCCGGGTGCAGGACCGATATCTCATATGACTGGGTGTTCCCTTCGCCGAAGACGGATCCAATTCCTTGACGCATGACGGCTAGCTGCTCTTTTTGCACGTAGCTGAAAACGGAGGAGCCGATAACTTCTTCACGTTTGTAGCCGGGTGCGACCTGGTTGATGAAGAGAACTGTGCCGTGGGCATCAATGGTCATGATGATGAAGGGTGCGTTCTGTACGAGTGAACGCCAGCGCTCCTCGGAGGCGGCCAGTGCTTCCATCGGTTCCGTGAGATCTTTCTTCACACGCCATGCCGCCAGCAAAATGAAGGGGAGGCAGAGGGCCAGGACGAGCAGCAGGGTGTTGCGCACAAGGCGGCGGGTGAAGAAGATTTCCGCATCATCGTAAATGAAGGCAAGGCGCCATTGGGTGCCCTGGATGGTCTGGAAGTAAACGGTGCCTCCGGTGGAGGTGAGCCGGATGCGTTGTTTGCCTGAGTTCGCGCTGCCCATCGATTTGAGCGCGCGTTTTACTTCTTCATCGCGGTGTTTGCCATAGCTGCGGCTGGAGACGGGCTGGCCGCTTTCGTCTATGAGCACGGCATGGGCGCGGAAGCCGGGATCAATGGAGGAGATATGGCCGACGATGTTGCGTACCAAAACGGTGGCGCCTATGGCACCGGTGCGTTCACCGGTCTGGGGGGAGATAACGGGGACGAGAACCAGAATCACAGGTGAACCGCTGGCCCGGCTGGGAATGACTTTGGTGATGACGGTCTGGCCTTGTTGGATCTGTGGGAAATAATAGCGGTCACTGACATTAAACGTGGAATCATCACTGCCATAGACATCGCCGGAAGGCGTGTTGTAGTAGAGGGCTTCAACGGCTTGGGGGAAGTGGCGCGTCCAAAGTTTCAATTGGGGAACGATGGTGGCCGGATCTCCTTTCTGGATGAGCGGGGAGACGCCCAGGAGACGCAGGCTGCTTTGTGTCTGGCTGAAGACATCGCGAAGATGCCGGGTTTCATCGGAGAGCTTGGTGCCTGCGAGCTGGTCGATCTCGGTGCGGACAGTCGTTTCGGTGAGCTCAAAGGCGAGAAAGAATACGACGGCCACGGTTAACAGGACCGGACCAAACGCCAAAGCCAGCAGTTTTCTAAACGTCTTCACAAAGGATACAATCACCCCAAAGCCCATATGGCTTCCGTCCAAGAATGGAGCCAAGGTTTGACTGGCAGCGATGCAAGCGCAAGGCAATACGCTGATGAGCGTTGAGTTTATGACTGGCTACGCTTATGCTGACGATATGCGGAATATCCTAATCGCGACATTTTGGTTGCTAAATGTCATGGCATTCCAGGTGAATGCGCAAACGAACAGCAGCAAGCTGGGTGGTCTTCTAAAAGGATTCATTACTTCATCCAACGTCACTTCCTCTGTGGGGGCAGACCAGATCGCGGCGGGGTTGAAGGAGGCGTTGGCGAAAGGAACGGATCAGGCTGTGAAGCGTTTGGGGACGACGAATGGTTTTCTTACGAATGCGCTGGTGAGGATACCGATGCCGGCGGAGCTGAAGCAGGTGGAGACGTCTTTGCGCCGGCTCAAGCAGGATCATCTGGCGGATGAGTTTGTGAATACGATGAACCGGGCGGCGGAGAAGGCGGTGCCTTTGGCGGCTCCGGTGTTCGCCGAGGCGGTGAAGAAGATGACGATCGATGATGCGAAGAACATCTTGAATGGACCGAAGGACGCAGCGACGCAGTATTTCAGCAAAGCGACCAGGGAGACGTTGCTGGCGCATTTTCAACCGATGGTGAAGCAGGCGACGGATCAGGTGGGATTGACGGCATCTTACAAGCAACTGACGGATCGAGCCAAGGTGCTGAGTCCTTTCATGAAGACGCAGGCGTTGGATCTGGATTCTTATGTGACGAACAAGGCTTTGGACGGGCTTTTTGCGATGGTGGCGCAGGAGGAGGAGAAGATCCGGCAAGACCCGGCGGCGCGGACTACGGATCTGTTGAAGAAGGTTTTTGGCAGTACGGCGGGCAAGTAAGTTTTCACACGGTATGATCAAGAGTGTTTGTGTGTTCTGCGGGTCGAGCCATGGCTTTGCACCGGAGTATGAGCAGATGGCGAAGGAGATGGGGCGGGCGATCGCGGCCAGAGGATGGACGTTGGTGTATGGTGGCGGGAATGTGGGATTGATGGGGGTGGTGGCGGATGCGGCTCTGGCGGCGGGCGGGAAGGTGATAGGGGTGATACCGGAGGCATTGCTGGCGCGGGAATTGGGGCATCGCGGGGTGACGGAGTTGCGGGTGGTGGATACGATGCATGAGCGCAAGGCGATGATGGCTGAACTTGCGGATGGGTTCATCGCGTTGCCGGGTGGAATCGGGACGTTCGAGGAGTTCTTTGAGGTGCTGACCTGGGCACAGTTGGGGATTCATCACAAGCCGTGCGGTTTGATCAATACGCGTGGATATTATCAGCCGGTGATGGATTTGCTGGGTAATGCGGTGAAGGAGGGTTTTTTGAAGGCGGAGCATCAGGAGATGGTGCTGACGGCGGAGGGTGTGGAGGAGATGCTGGCGCGAATGGAGACGCATAAGCCGCCGCAGACGATGAAGTGGATTCGGAAGAGTGAGACGTAGTCAAAAGAGTTGGGAATTCCAAACGGAGGGAGATTTTCTCGTGGTTGACTGATGGAAGTTCATAGACTTTGTTGCAGCATGACACAGCGCGAAAATAATGCTTACCGGGCAGGGCCGCCGACACCGGAAGAGTTTCAGAAGTTTCAGCAGCAGATGCAGGACTTCTTGAAACAGCAGATGGGGAATGTAACGCAGGGATTCAGCCGGGCGGAGCCGTCCAATTCATCAGGCGGCAGTTCAAATGAGAAAAAAGAGGCGGATTTCCGCTTTGATTATAAGCCGAAAGATATCAAGGCGCACTTGGACCGATTTGTCATCAAGCAGGATGATGCGAAGAAGGTGCTGAGCGTGGCGTTGTGCGATCACTATCATCATGTGCGGCTAGCGATGGGCGGGAAGCAGCAGCCGAATTACGCGAAGCAGAACATTTTGCTGATGGGGCCGACGGGTGTGGGCAAGACATACTTGATCCGCAGCATGGCGGAGTTGATCGGGGTGCCGTTTGTGAAGGCGGATGCGACGAAGTTTTCCGAGACGGGTTATGTGGGTGGTGATGTAGAGGACCTAGTGCGTGATCTGGTGCGCAAGGCGAATGGAGATGTGGAGCGGGCGCAGTATGGGATCATCTACATCGATGAGATCGACAAGATCGCGGGGCAGACGGGGCATGGCGGACGAGATGTGAGCGGGCGCGGGGTGCAGACGAATCTACTGAAGTTGATGGAGGAGACGGAGGTTTCGGCGCGGGCAAATAATGACATCGCGGGGCAGATCCAATCGATGATGGATCAGCGGGGTGGACGGAGACAATCGGGGACGATCAATACGAAGCATATCCTTTTTGTGGTGAGCGGTGCGTTTGATGGATTGGAGGCGATCGTGCGGAAGCGGTTGCGGGAGGCTTCGATTGGGTTTGGTGCGCCGCAAAAGATCGAGGATGCGCATGAGCGGGCTTATGAGTTGGCGATGACGCGGGATTTCATCGATTACGGATTTGAGCCGGAGTTCATCGGGCGTTTGCCGGTACGGGTGGTGTGCCAGCCGTTGAATACGGATGATCTGTTCCAGATATTGAAGTCATCGGAGGGAAGTATCATCCGGCAGTATGAGGAGACGTTCGGAGCATATGGCATCGAGGTGTTCTTTCGTGATGACGGGTTGCGACGGATCGCGGAGATGGCGGCGGAAGAGAAGACGGGCGCACGCGGTCTGATGACGGTGTGTGAGAAAATCTTTCGCGAGTTCAAGTTTGAGCTGCCTTCAACATCGGTGAAGCGGTTTGTAGTGAATCGTGAGGTTGTGGATCAGCCATCGGCTGAATTGCAGCGGTTGCTGAAAGAGCATGAACAGCATGGGCGGGTGGTGTTGCGTGAACTGGTGAACGAGTTCTCGCGACGTTTTGCAGAAACGCATGGATTGCAACTGAAGTTCACGGATGAGGCTGCGGACAGGCTGGTGGTGATCTCGCTGGAGCAAGGGAAACCGGTGCGGGACTTGTGTGCGGAAAAGTTCAAAGACTTCCAATTCGGTCTGAAATTGATCAGCAAGAATACGGGGCAAACAGAGTTTGTGATCGAGGCGGACGCAGTGGAAGCGCCGGACAAGGTGTTGAGTGAGTGGGTGGTGAAGAGTTATCGGGGTAAAGAAGAGATGGTGAACGGTTAAAAGGTGATTGCAGCAGTTTTAAAAATCCCGCAGCGGGGTGGTTGAAGAATTATTAGTGCGCTATTTTGGGTGCTGACGTCGTTTCGGTTCAGGCACAGAGTCCTTGGAGCCCAGTGAGTTCTGGATGTGAAGGTGAGGCGGAAGGAAACGTCAGTTAGCAAAAGTTGGAGGGGCGTGCTAGATTATCGAAGATTTAGACGTATGGGGATGAACCACCGCGTCTGGAAAGTCGTATGATCCAGCATCCCAATCCTGTGGAGGATGTCGTTTATCGTTCCGTGAAGATTGAAGCGGGTTCGGTAAGGTTATCCGGGCAATGGGATATGCCGGAGCGATCGCGCAGTGTGGTGCTGTTCGCGCATGGCAGCGGGAGCAGCCGTCATAGTCCGCGTAATCAGGCAGTGGCGCGGACGTTGCAGGAAGCAGGGGCGGGCACGTTGCTATTTGATCTGCTGACACAGGAGGAGGAAGTGGAGGATGAACTTTCGGGGCATATCCGTTTCAACATCCCTTTTCTCACGGAGCGATTGATCATGGCGACGCGATGGTTACGAGGGCAACCGGAAGCGAAGGGGTTGCGCATCGGTTATTTTGGATCGAGCACGGGTGGTGCGGCGGCTTTGGCGGCGGCAGCGGAGGAGGGGGAGATCGTTCAGGCGGTGGTTTCGCGCGGTGGAAGACCGGACCTGGCAGGAAGGGCTTTATCACATGTGCTGGCACCGGCGTTGTTGATTGTGGGTGAGCATGATGAGGCGGTGCTGCATTTGAACAAACAGGCGGCAGCGCAACTGAAGTGTGAGCACAAACTGGCGATCGTGCCGGGTGCAACGCATCTTTTTGAGGAGGCGGGAGCGTTGGAGGAAGTAGCAAGACTGGCGTCGGGGTGGTTTCAGCATCATCTGGAAGGTGTATCATGAAATTTCGAGATCGATTCCAAGCAGGAAGAGAACTGGCAGCATATCTGACGCAGTATGCGCATGATGATGTGATCGTGCTGGCATTGCCGCGCGGTGGTGTGCCGGTGGCGTATGAAGTGGCGCGTGAGTTGCAGTGCCCGCTGGATGTTTTCATGGTGCGCAAGCTGGGATTGCCGGGGCATGAAGAGCTGGCGATGGGGGCGATCGCGACGGGTGGCGTGCAGGTGTTGAATCAGCGGGTGGTGAGGCAATCGGGCATCTCGACGGAGGCGATACGAAGAGTGGGGGAAGAGGAATTGCGCGAGCTGGAGAGGAGGGAAGAGTTGTATCGTGAAGGGCGGGCGATGCTGGACTTGCATGGGCGTACGGTGATCTTGGTGGATGATGGGATGGTGACGGGTTCAACGATGCGGGCGGCGGTGTTGGCGTTACGGCATCTGGAGGCGGCGAAGGTGGTCGCAGCAGTGCCAGTGGCGGCGCCTCAAGCGCTGGCTCGGATGCAGCCGCATGTGGGTGAGGTGGTGACGGTGGTCGTGCCGGAGGAGTTCACGGCGGTGGGAGAATTTTATCAGGATTTTGAGCAGACTTCGGATGAGGAGGTGTGTGGGTTGTTGCATCGGGGAGAAGTTTTTTGCCACGGATGAGGGTAATTGTTTGAAGTTTTCCGTGTTCAACGCGGAGAAATCCAGAGGGGAGTGACCGCGAAACACGCGAACTACGGGAACAGGAAGAGGAGTAACGGGGGATAAGAAATGCGAGTTACGTGGATGGGGATTTCTGGATGTTCTTGGTGTCGAAAAGGTTGGGTTTTCATCACAAATTTTAGTGAAAAGAGGTGGTTTTCTTGAGGGTTTTGTGGGATAGATTTAGGTGCTGGCAGCTCGCTGCTGGTAAAGGAAGGGCCGAAGGCCAAGTTTCTGGTTCCTAGTTTTGAGTTTCGGGTTAGGGACACGGAAG
>DASWYF010000014.1 GCA_036405135.1 Verrucomicrobiia bacterium
CTTGAGCCATCGTCGGATGATGGAGTTGGAAAGTTTTCAGGCCGGTTGCACCGGCAGGCCTATAGGGCACTGAAAACTGATACACCGCTCTTTCTTTTGGGTATCGTGGCGGGTTTTGGGTTCGAGGCGGCAAGCCGCCTCGGGCGGAAAGCGGAGGCAAGCCTCCGCACTCCAAAGTCGTTGTTCGAGGACGACGACGAAGGACGAGAACGACGACGATTAGGCTATTGGAGTGGCTGGCGAGGGTTTCGATCTGGTGGGTGTGGACTGGTGGCTAGAGTGCCGCAGGACAGGATGCCATCGAGATGAGGGAGCATTGATCGGATCGGGCGGGAAGGCTGCTTCGGGGAATGTATGAAATATGAAAAGGGTGAGCCCGTGCAGGCCGGGATCACTTCGGACGTTGCTTTGTCCGGAGTGAGACCGCCTATCCGGGGGGGCGCACCCTGACATTGTTATCGAAATAGAACTGCGGGTGGTTAAGGGGAAAGCATACGCCTAGCGGAGAGCGGACGAGTTTGGCTTGGCGAGAGCGCCCTTTCTGTCGGCTGGAATCCGGCAGCACATTAGAGGCAATGTCAGGGTGCGCCCGCGGCGAATGCGGAAAACCCTTTGAACGCGGCAAGGCCGGTTGCTACTGTGCCGCCCATGCGAATTTTGACGGGTATCCAGCCTTCGGGCGCGTTGCACCTCGGGAATTTCTTCGGGGCCATGCGCCCGGCCATCGAGCTGCAAGATCAGGGCGAGGCGTTCTATTTCATTGCGAACTACCATTCCATGACGTCCCTGACGGATGCGGCGAAGCGTCGGCAGTACACGCTCGATGTGGCGCTGGACTTCATGGCTTGCGGACTCGATCCGAAGAAGTGCGTCTTCTGGCGGCAATCGGATGTGCCGGAGGTGACTGAACTGGCGTGGATGCTTACCACCGTGGCACCAATGGGACTTTTGGAGCGCTGCACGAGCTATAAGGATAAGGCAGCCAAGCTAGCCGAAGGCGACTTGGGTGCGGTGAATCATGGCTTGTTCGCTTATCCGGTACTGATGGCGGCTGACATCCTTTTGTTCGACTCCAATATCGTGCCAGTGGGCAAAGATCAGAAGCAACATCTGGAAGTGGCACGTGATCTGGCGATGAAGTTCAATCACATTTACGGACAGACCTTCGTGATCCCCGAGCCCCGTATCCGCGAGGAAGTGGCGGTGGTGCCAGGTCTCGATGGCCAGAAGATGAGCAAGAGCTACGGCAACACGATTGAGCTGTTCGGCGAGGAGAAGGCGACGAAGAAGCGCATCATGGGCATCGTGATGGACAGCCGCACGCCGCAGGAACCGAAGCCTGATGCAGACAAAAACATCGCGGTCCAGTTACTGAAGCTCGTCGCCCCGGCGGATGTGGCGAAGGATTATGAAGAGCGTTTGCGCGCGGGTGGAATGGGCTATGGCGATTTGAAGAAAGGTCTGTTCGAGCATTACTGGAATTATTTCGCAGCAGCGCGTGCGAAACGCGCAGAGCTGGCGGCGAATCAGGATTATGTGGAACAGGTCTTGAAAGAAGGTTCTGCGAAAGCCCGTGAAACTGCTACGAAGGTGCTGGCCAAGGCCAAGCTGGCGTGTGGATTGGACTGAGGATAAATTGATTCCGGCATATTTATGAAGATCGCCAAAGACGCCCGTATCTATGTGGCCGGTCATCGGGGACTGGCAGGAAGCGCCATCTGGCGGGAGCTGGAGCGGCAAGGGTTCACGCATATCACCGGCCGTACGCATGGGGAGCTGGACCTTATGGACACAGAAGCCGTCACACGCTTTTACGAGCAGGAGAAGCCGGAGTATGTGTTCATCGCGGCGGCGCGCGTGGGCGGCATCAAGTTCAACAGCGAGTATCCCGCGTGGTTCCTCTACGAGAATCTGCAGATCCAGAACAACCTCATCCATGGTGCTTACAAAGCGGGGGTGAAGAAGCTGCTGTTCCTCGGCAGTTCATGCATCTACCCGAAGCACTCGCCGCAGCCGATGAAGGAAGAGCATCTGCTCACTGGGCCCCTGGAGCCGACGAATGAGTGGTATGCCATCGCGAAGATCGCAGGCCTGAAGATGTGCGCAGCGTATCGCCGCCAGTACGGATGCGATTTCATCAGCGTGATGCCGACAAATCTGTACGGGCCGAATGACAATTACGATTTCGACAAGTCGCACGTCCTACCCGCGCTCATCCGCCGCATGCATGAGGCCAAGGTAAACAAGGCCGAGACGGTGACGTGCTGGGGATCAGGTTCACCCTTGCGTGAATTCCTTTACTCGGATGACTTGGGCAATGCCTGCGTGTTCCTCATGGAGAATTATGCGGAGGAACAATTCATCAATGTTGGCTCGGGCATCGAGATCACCATCAAGCAGCTGACAGAGCTGGTGGCGAAGGTGGTGGGCTACGATGGAAAGATTCTCTGGGACACGAACAAGCCCGATGGCATGCCGCGCAAGCTGATGGATGGCAGCAAGCTCTTCACGCTGGGCTGGAAGCCGACGATCCAGATGGAAGAGGGTGTGAAGCTGGCGTATCAGGACTATCTGAAGAAGTTCGGGGCGAAGTGATATTGCGCTTAGGACGCGGGACTGTGTTCCGCCGTCCACTCCATACTATCCCAACTTCGGGGGAATCGTGATATTCCACAGATTCTTTCCGTTCACATCCCAATGGGTCACGGTGAGCTCTTCGGTCTTCGCGTCGATCTTCATGGTGCCGAAGAACTGGTAGACATCGGATGGCGGGCGATTTCCTTTCATACCTTTTGGGATACCGATGAAACGCGTCTCAGCACCGAAGGTGTTGTCTGAAGCTGGCGGGCCGAAGGTGCCTGCGTGCAACGGGCCGGAGATGAATTCCCAGAACGGATCGAATTCTTGGAAGGTCGCCTTGCTAGGATCGTGATAAATAGAGCTGCAATGATGCACGTCCGTCGTGATCCAAACGGTATTGCGAATCTTGCGTTCTTTCAGGAAACGCAGCAGATCGGCGATCTCCAGTTCGCGGCCCAACGCAGGACCATCACCATTCGCCACAGCTTCAAAGGAATCTTTACCATCACGGCATTGGAGGCTGATGGGCATGTCGGAGCAGATGATCTTCCAAGTGGCCTTGGAAGCGGAGAGGGCGCGTTTCAATTCATCGAGTTGCTGGCGACCTAAGAAAGCGGAAGCGTCATCAAGCTCATTCTGGCGATTGGGTGAATTGGCTCCGCGATAGCTGCGCATATCGAGGAAGAACAGTTCGAGCGAAGGGCCGTAAGGGATGTTGCGATAGATGCGTTCCAGCGGATGCGGGCGGATGGGCAGGCAATCGAAGAAGGCGCGGCGGGCACGGGCGGCGAGCAGTGAAGCGCTCTTCACGGTGTAGCGTTTGTCCTCGGTCATCTGCTTGCCGGGATACCAGTTGTTCAGCACTTCATGATCGTCCCATTGGAAGTAGATGGGCACCTCGCTGTTCATGCGGCGGACGTTTTCATCGAGGAGATTGTAGAAGTGGTTGCCGCGAAATTCGCTGAGCGTTTCCGCCACTTTGCTCTTCTCCGGCGTGATGATATTTTTCCACACGGTCCCATCATCTAATTTCATCTCCGCTTGCAGAGGATTATCCGCGTAAATGGTATCGCCGCCGTGGATGAAGAAATCCGGTTGTAACTTGCGGATGGCTTCATAGGTGCGCATGCCGCCGCGACTGACATCGATGCCATAGCCTTGGCCTGCGGTGTCACCCGACCAGGCGAAGAGGATGTCGCGCTTATCCGCTGATGGTGTCTTGAATGAACCAGTGATGGATTCGGACAAGACATTGGAGTTCGCGAGGTCTTCAAAGGCGAGGCGATAGAAAATCGTCTGGCCTGGAGGCAAAGCGCCGTAGGCGAGCTTCACGGCGTAATCAGTATCCTCAAGAGCAATGGGGCCACGGATGCGGCGGCTGTCCGTGAACTTCGATGTGGTGCTCAGCTCTAAGAGCATCGTGGCGGGGCGATCGCAGCGGGACCAGAAGATGCCGTTGCTGCCGACGATGTCACCGGTCATCGCGCCGCCTTGGATGATGGGGCGATTGGCCTGGAGGACACCGGGCGCTTGCTGGGCACGAAGGATGTTCGGAAGCAAGCCGAGCGAGCCGCCGGAGAGCAGGAGATTGCGGGTGAAATGACGACGGGAGATGAGCGATGGTTTGCCGTGTGAGTTCACGGGGGAGACTATAGTGGGAAAAATAGGAGATGCGAGTATGGAAGAGGTGAAGATTGGGTGACGTGGGATTTGATGGCTATAATCATTATTGAGACCTAGTCGGTGCAGGTGCTTCGACGGCGGCCCGTTGAGGACCCCGACACTGAATCGGGCCAAGCCGCAGGCCCTACCTGCCTAGTTGTTCTTGCTGGTGAAATCATTTTGCTTTCGGTACATCCATTTCATGCAACGTCATCTCATCGCCTTGTTGGCTTTCTGTTTGGTTGTTCCATCACTTCACGCGGCGAGTCCGAATCCTTCGAAGGCGGGGATGGATGCGTTGAAGCTGACAGAGATTCCCCGGCGCATGCAGGGGTTTGTGGATAGCAACATCATCTCGGGCGCGGTGACGTTGGTGGCGCGGAATGGGCAGCTCGCTGCGCTGGATGTCGTAGGTTACAGCGATCTGGCCACGAAGAAGCCTTTGCGCGCAGATGACATGTTCTGGATCGCCTCGATGACGAAGCCCATGACCGCGACGGCGATCATGATGTTGCAGGATGAGGGCAAACTTTCGGTGGACGATCCGGTGGAGAAGCATCTGCCGGAGTTTAAGAACCAGTGGCTGGTGGATTCACAGAGCAAGGACGGCATGGTGCTGAAACGTCCGGCGCGTCCGATCACGTTGCGCGATTTGCTCACGCATACGTCCGGCATCGGGGATGTCCCGGCACCGCGTTATAATTGCACGCTCGCGGAATTGGCGATGGCTTACTCGCAGCAGCCGTTGCGTTTCCCGCCGGGCAGCAAGTGGCAGTATAGCAATCCGGGCATCAACACACTCGGGCGCATCGTGGAAGTGGCTTCGGGCAAAACGTATGCGGAGTTCATGCAGGAACGGATTTTCAATCCGCTGGGCATGAAGGATACGACGTTTCATCCTACGGCCGCGCAGGTGAAACGCATCGCGAAATCTTACAAACCTGGTGCAGGCGGGAAGGGGCTGGAAGAGACGACGGTGTATTTCGTGCAGGGTGGTATTTCAGACAAGGTGCGCACGGCTTTTCCGGCAGGCGGATTATTTTCCACGGCGGAAGATGTGCTGAAGTTTTACGAGATGATGTTGAATGGCGGCGTGTGGAAGGGCAAACGGTTGCTCTCCGAAGCGGCGGTGAAGCAGGCGACGACAACGCAGTCGGGCGATATCAAAACGGGTTTTGTAGATGGCATGAGTTTCGGGTTCGGCTTCGCCGTGGTGAAAGAGCCGCAAGGTGTGACGGGTATGTTGGCGAAGGGCACATACGGTCATGGCGGTGCTTATGCCACGCAGAGCTGGGCGGACCCAGAGAAGAAGCTGATCGTGATCTTGATGTTGCAACGCGCGGGGTTGCCGAACGGGGATGCTTCCGAGATGCGGAAGGCGTTTCAGGAGGCAGCAGCAGCGGCGGTGGTTAAGTAAGGAAACCGTTGGCTCGCTCACTCCTCACCCCTGCCCTCTCCTCATTTAGAGGAGAGGGAGAACATCTGCCCACGCTCGCGTAGCATAATGATTTAATTCTCGCCGGAGCGGAGACCGGCGCTCCGTTCGCGCTTGCTTGCGGCTTTCTTTTCGCTTCAATCACGGCATGAAACTTATCGCCCGTTCACTCATGGCCATGCTGTCTTTGACGGCGGCCGTCAATCTCATGGCCGCGGACAAACCCGTCGGCACCAGCAAGGATTTCAAAGGTCCCGTAGGTCTGCAGCTCTACAGCTTGCGCGCGGAGTTCACTGCCAAGGGAGTTCCGCCCACGCTGAAGACGGTGAAGAATTACGGTTTCCAGATCGTGGAGACGGCGGGCACTTACAACATGCCTGCGGAGAAGTTCAAGGGCTTGCTGGATGAAGCGGGCTTGAAGCCGGTGAGCGGCCATTTCCCGTTCGAGAAATATCGCGATGATGTGGAGAGCATCGCGAAGGATGCGAAGGCGCTGGGCTTGGAATACGCCGGTTGCGCCTGGATCCCACACAAGGATTCGTTCGATGAAGCCGAGGCGCGCGCGGCTATCGCGGTGTTCAACAAAGCGGGCGAAGCGTTGAAGAAACACGGCATCAAATTTTTCTACCACATCCATGGCTATGAGTTTCACAAGCATGGTGACGGCACGTTGATGGATCTCCTGCTGAAGGAGACAAATCCTGAATTCGTCGCGTTCGAGATGGATGTGTATTGGGTCGTTCATCCGGGTGAAGATCCGGTGAAGTGGCTGAACAAGTATGGCAAGCGTTGGCAGCTCATGCACATCAAGGACAAGCGCAAGGGCGTGACGGGCGATCTCACAGGCAAGTCCGACGTGAAGAACGACGTGACGGTGGGTGAAGGCCAGATGGATTGGCCAGCCATCCTGAAAGCTGCGCAGAAAGCGGGTGTGAAGTATTACTTCATCGAGGACGAATCTCCGGTGGTGAACGACCAGATCGCACCGAGCTTGAAGTATCTCGAGTCCGTAAAGTTTTAAGCGGTTGATTTGATCTACTGCACGAACGGCAGGACTAGGATGGTCCTGCCGTTTTGTTTTATGTGGCAGTGACGTGAGGAATGTGACGATATACTGTCTGAATAGGACAATGCTTTAGCATGAGAATCGGTGTCGCCATTTTGATATTAGGATTAGTAGGCGGATGGCTGATGCTTGGACGAGGGAAACAGCACCCTACGATCACGATGCCGTTACCCCAACCCACTGCAAGTCTCGTGAAACCGAACGGGAAGGCGACTGGACCGAGACTGCCCGCTCCACGGTTCCGCAGTAATGTGACATCTGAAGCGCCGACTGAGGAATCCAAAGTGGCACAGCTCATCGCTATGATGGAGAATGGCAGCACGAACCGCCTGACAGCAGCACAACTCGCTGGCTATCTTCGTGATAACCGGCGGAACGCGGAGAGCCTGCTGGCAGCGTTTCAGACGACGGAGGACAAGGCGTACTTGCCAGAGGCACTGGAAAAATTCCCACATGATCCGCAGGTAAATTTCACCGCCTTTTTCCGCAGTGATACACCAAAAGAAAAGCAGCAACGTATCGAGGCGCTGAAAAAAGCAGCACCAGATAATGCGATGGCGAATTATCTGGCGGCGCAGGAGGCTTTCAAGACGGGCAATACGGATCTGGCAGTGCAGGAACTGATGACGGCGAGCGGCAAAAATGGTTGGCAGGATTATTCCAAGGAGTTCATCCAATCGGCGGAAGACGCGTATCGTGCAGCTGGATGGTCAGAGGCGGAGGCCAAGGCGATGGCGACTGCTAACCTGCTTTTGCCGCATTTATCAGAGATGAAAAATTTGGGCCAGCACAGCACCGAACTGGCGAAGCTATATCAGCAAGCGGGTGATCCTGATTCTGCCCTCGCCATCCGGCAGGCGGCCTTGGCCATGGGCCAGCATTTTGAGGCGGAATCCGTGGGCGGATTTCTTCTCAAAAGTCTTGTGGGGATCAACATCCAAAGCCAGGTGCTCCGCTCCATGGACCCCGCCAACATCTATGATGACAGCGGACGTACAGTGAAGGATGAACTGGCTACGCTGCAAGAACGACGCAATGCGCTCAAGGAGCTGGGGAAACAGCTCGATGCGATTTATCCCACCCTGACCGAACGGGACATCGTTTCCTATTTTGACCGGATGAAAACTTTCGGCGAATTGTCGGCGACACAGTGGTTGGTGAATCGAAAGAAGGCGAACTAGCCTTATTTCCAGCTCAAGATGTTGTCGGCGTTCACGCCTTCGTTGGCGGGGATATTCGGATCGGCTTTGCGGTCGGGGCCGAAGCTCCAGATCATAACTGAGCCTTTGAGACCATATTCGTTGGGGCCTGAACCGGACAGGCTGCGCAGACCATTGATACCTCCAGTTGGACTTTGGGAAACTTTGGCGGAAGAGTAAAAAGCATCTTGAGTCATGCCATCACCATTGAGGTCAATGCTGATGATATAGGGCATGCCCCATGGGTCGCGGTAGATGTTATCTTTCGGACCAAGGCCGGGTTTGCCGTCTTCCGTAGAGCGTTTAGGGTTCAGGAATTCTTTCTTTAGCGGATTGTTCGTGTGATCTGGATTGTAGGCAGGATGCGGCACAGCCATCAGAATGGTGACGATCTCGGAGTTGTTCGCCTGATGGCGAGGGCGCGGGTTGATCACGGTGATGCGTTCCTGCATATCCACTCCAAAGGTGCCATAGGTGAAGTCTGAGGAATCGTGTCGCAATGCATTCGAGGTCATGGGCCAGCGGCTGTAGTTGGCTTTGTAAGCGACGATGGCTTGCTCAAGTTGGGAAATCTCGTTTTTGGCACGGACAATTGGAATTCTAGGTCCACTCCTTTTCGTTGGAATGAAGAACCCGCCCAAGAAGCCGATGACTGAGATGACGACAAGTATTCGTGCAGCAGTGGTTAAAGCTTGTTTGAAGGAAGAGTGTACACTTGGTGTAGTTGTCGGTTCTCCTGAAGACATAGCATCGGGTTCTTAAAGAAGATAACTGACGAGAGTTGGAAATACAAATTTGGTGTGGAAAGAATTAATTGTGACGGCTCTTTCACCCGTTCCATTCAGGGCGGTGTCATTTTTGAAATCGTTCACCACTAGTTTCCGTTGGTCACGAGTGGCTACTGGCATTGGCCCCTTCGGGGCCATTGAGTGCACGTAACTCGTAATGGTTACCTTGGCGATAAGAGCCGATATTTCGTTGGCTCGACGAGCCGTTATGTTCACGCTTTAATCCCGGCATGCGCATCATCAGCGGCAGTGCCGCGAATGTCATCTTGAAGGTTCCGAAAGGGTACGATGTCCGGCCTACGCCGGATCTCGTGCGGCAAGCGATCTTCAACAGCCTCGGTGATCGCGTGGTGGGTGCGCGGGTGCTGGAGCTTTTCGGCGGCACAGGGGCGTTGAGCCTGGAGTGCATGAGCCGCGGGGCGGCGAGTGCGGTGTGCATCGAGCTGGCACCGCGTCATGCGCGGATGATCCGGGATAATCTCGAAGCCACGGGCATACCCCAGCATCTCTACGACCTGCGTTTGCAAGATGTGCTGGTGGCGATCCCGCAACTGGCTCAGGCCGGAGCGCAGTTCGATCTCATCATGGCTGACCCGCCGTTCGGGGAAAAGAATGTGGGCCGTCGTTCCACTTCGTTTTCACAGAAGCTGCTGGATCACGAGTTGTTGCCTGGCTTGCTCGCACCAGATGGCATGTTCGTGCTGGGTCACACCAAGCGGGACAGTGTGACAGTGACGGACGTGTGGAAGGAGAAGAAGGTGATGAAGCACGGAGATTCGCAGATGCTTTTTTTGATTAAGAAGAGTAAGCCGGAGTCTGATGCTGGTGTGGAAGTTTAGCCTCGTTTGGCACTCTCACCCCTCACCCCGGCCCTCTCCGCCGAAGCTCGGCTTGCCTATGGAGGAGAGGGAGAGCATTTCAAGCGCTTGAACGTATGAAAACGTCACGACATATCGTAGCCGTTGTCTTAATCGCTTTGTCTTACATTTCTATGAACATCTGCGCTGCCGTTGAATTGCCACCTTTACCAAAGTTGCAAACGATCTTGGATGGCGTGGTGGCGGATACGCTCAAGCAGTTTGAGAGCAAGGGGCTGAAGGCGGATCAATTGGCGGTGACGGTGGTGGACCTGGCGGATACGAACAAGCCGGCGCGGGCGAGTTATCGCGGAGATTTGCGCATCTATCCGGCGAGTGTGGTGAAGCTGTTCTATCTGCTCGCGGCGCATCAGTGGATGGAGGACGGCAAACTGCAGGATACTGTGGAGCTGCGGCGTGCGATGAAGGACATGATCGTGGACTCAGGCAATGAGCCGACGCATTACATCGTGGACCTGCTGACAGACACGACGAGCGGACCGGAGTTATCGAAAGAGGAATTGGAGAAGTGGCAGGAGAAGCGGAATGCGGTGAATCGCTATCTCGTGGCGCAAGGTTATCAGAATATCAATGTGAACCGGAAGCCGTGGGGCGATGGGCCTTATGGTCGCGAGACGCAGTCCATCAAGGTGAGCGCACCGAATCATCGCAACTGGCTGACGACGGATGCGACGGCGCGTTTGGTAACGGAGATCGCGCTGGGCAAGGCGGTGTCGCCCAAGCGCAGTGCGGAGATGCGGGAGTTGTTGAGTCGGGATCCGAAATCGAAGACGGATCGGCAGGCGGCATACACAGGAGTGGCTCTGCCGGAGGGAGCCAAACTGTGGTCTAAGGCGGGGTGGACGAGTCAGTCACGGCATGATGCGGCTTATGTGGCACTGCCGGATGGGCGTAAGTTTGTGCTGGTCGTATTCACGGATGGTAACGCGAATAATCAAGAGATCATTCCGGCGGTGGCGAAGTTGTGGTTGGAGCGCTGGAAGTAAAAAGGTGGCATTGCTAAAGAAGTCGAATTGAGTCATTGTTCTTCTATGGAACGGATTACCATTAATCCTGCACAATGCGGCGGACGGCCATGTGTTCGCGGCATGCGTATCCGTGTGGTGGACGTGCTCGACCTGCTGGCGAATGGTTTAAGTGCAGCGCAAGTAGTGGAGGAATTGCCCGATCTGGAATTGGAAGACGTGCAGGCTTGTCTCTAATACGCCAGCCGTAAATTAAATCACCCTGTCCTGACCGGCGCATGATCTGGGTGGATGCGCAATTGTCCCCGGCACTGGCCCCATGGATTCAACCCGAACTGGGCGAACCTGCCAAATCTCTACGGGATGTGGGATTGCGCGACGCCGAAGACAGTGAAATCTTTTCTGCTGCACGTGAAGCAAATGCCATCGTATTGAGCAAAGATTCCGATTTCGTGGAATTGGTTGAGCGATATGGCCCACCGCCTTCAGTCATCTGGTTGACCTGTGGAAATACCAGCAATGCCGCGATGAAAATCATCCTTCGGCATTCTCTAGAGCGTTTTAAATAAAACTGTAGCCTTTTCTGAGGGTGGAAGGTAAGAGGAAGAGGTGAAGACGATTTCGTTGGATTTGCGGGAGCGGATACTTGTGGCTTATGACGCTGGCGAAGGTTCCCGTGAAGCGGTGGCGCA
>DASWYF010000015.1 GCA_036405135.1 Verrucomicrobiia bacterium
GCGTCTTCAGCGCCACCCGCCGCAAAGCGCGTGGTTACCGCTCCTCCACCTACCTCATCACCATGCTCTACTTCCTCGCAGGCAAACTCCGCCTGCCCCAGCACTGAACCCATTCCACTGAAAACAGCGAAGAACCGAAAAATCTCGCGGTTAGGAGGTGCTAGGGCGATTCTTGGAGTAACGCGTGAAAAGACTTTGGACATTTTTGATGGTGGGCGGCTTGCTTTTGGCCTCGAGTGGTTGTGCGGGTAAGATGGCAAAACGAGCGGCGGCGATGGTGCCGATGACGGAAGATCGAGTCTTTCCGGCGAAGCCGAAGTTCACGGTGTCCCCGGAAGTGGTGTCGGCGGATGCGGGGATCGATTTTGAGGCGGTTTATTATCGGGAGCATAAGGTGGATCGCGGGGTGACGAGTGATCGGGGGAGTTATTTTCGCTTTTGGCCGGATGGGCGGGTGATGTTCCGCTTGTTGGGACGTAAGCCGATGGCGGCGTCGGAGCCGGATCAGTTCGATGGGGTGTGGCTAGGGTATTATCAGGTGAAGGAGGGAAAACTCGCGATGGAGTTCTTTGCACCGGTGGAGGAGAAGTATGGCTGGGATTATTGGAAGATCGAGGCGGTGGTGCAGGCGGGTGAGATACGGTCGGTGAGCGAGGAGAAAAATCGGAAGAAGGTGGTGGTGGAGAGGGTGTATACTAAAGAGGTGGTGAAGGGAATGAAACGTGGGGCGGATTGGTAGGATTTCTAGGGAGAATTATTAGCCACGGATGGAACGGATCACACGGATGGGGGGAATTTAAGAAAGGGGAAACATCGAGAGAAGGGGGAAATGCAAAATTCTCGGGTTAGAGGTGATTTTGTCTCCATGTAGCTCATATAGCGCATGGAGGGTTCGCGGTTGGAGGGAAATCAGGGCAAAGTGGAGGTGCATGAAAGAGATTTTGCGTGAACGTAATGGAACCTAGTGGAACGCATAGTTAGCGGGAGTGAAGCGGAGGAGCTACGGTGATGGCATGATGAATCGTGAATTTTGTGTAGTTGTACGAGTTATAGCGAGCGTAGTGGTGGCGGGGTGTTTTGAAAGATGGCAGGATGTAGGCGGATGAAGAGCGGAAGTGGACGGGGGATTGGGCGGGAGATGGTATGGCCACCATGGTTTGGTAGGGCGGTTGCGAAAAGAGTTTGGGACCGGGTGGAACCGGTCCTTACCTTGGTTTCGAGGACGAAGGACGATTACGATGGGGAACGCTAGGCTTGCGGAGGGTTTGGGGAATAGGTTCTGATATGGGGACTAACGAAAATAGCATGATACTGCGCACGATGTTGCAGCGGCTCTACGCGAGCCTGATCGCCGGTCCGGGGTTGAACGCGAAGCCGCATAACAGTCGGCAACGGGTGGATCTGCTGGAGTTGCGGCATTTGCAAGGGACGGAACCGGCGACAGTGCTGGGACGTTTGATCGAAGGGAAGGTGGAGTTTCCGGCGAAGGTGGCGGAGTTTAGCTGGCCGAGTTATCCGGAGAGCGAGTGGTCGGAGGAGCAACGCAATGCGCGGACTTCGGCGGACAAGCAAGGGAAAGTGTTGGGGAAGCTGCGGGACATCGCGGAGGATTCCATGGAGTACTACAATGATCATGGTGAGCAGGCGTTGTTCGTAGGGTTTCCGCTTTTGTCCATTCCGGTAACGCAGGATCGGCAGGGATTTAAGTCTTCGCGGATTCTGGCGCCAATCGCGTTTGTGCCGGTGACTTTGAATGTGCGGCGGGGATTGAATCCGGGCGTGACGCTGGAAGTGACGGGTGAGGGTGCGGACCTGGTGATGCCGAATCCGGGGTTGCTGGCGTGGATCGAGCAGCAGACGGGGCAATCGACGGAAGCGCTGTTCGCAGATGAGGAGGGGAAGAATCCGTGGCGGGAGATCGCGGAGACTATTGCGCTGGCGGCGAAGGCGGCGGGGATCGAGAACGTGCCAGTATTTGACGAGAACACGGTTTTGCAAACGGTGCCGAGGACGGATGCCTTGCCGACGAAGGCGGAGATTTTGCCGTGTGCGATCTTGGGTTTGTTTCCGCTCGTGAATCCGGGATTGCTGCGGGATACGAAGTGGATGCAGGAGCAGGAGCCGAAGCTGGTGAATCCGGTGCAGGCGTTTCTCTCGCCAAAGGCGCTGGAAGAAGCGGAGGCGAATCAATTGCCCGAAGCGAAGGAGTGGGATCACGAGGCGAACACTGGCGCGAAGGCGAAGCGAGATTTTAGCGAAGAGCTTTTAGTCACGCATGCGGATCCTTGCCAGGCGGAGGCAGTGGCGCATGCGCGGCGTAGTGCGGCGCTCGTCATCCATGGACCGCCGGGAACGGGGAAGAGCCAGACGATCGCGAATATCATTGGTGACCATTTGGCGCGGGGTGAGCGGGTTTTGTTCGTATGTGACAAGCGCACGGCGCTGGATGTGGTGAAGTATCGGTTGGAGAGCATGGGGTTGGGCGGGTTCTGCGGGGTGATCCATGATCCGCAGAAGGATCGCACGCAGCTCTACATGCACGTGCGGGAGAAGTTGGAGGAATTAGCACAAGCGGCGGAGCTGGCTGATCCGGCGAAGAAGCTTAATCAGACGAATTCGCGGTTGAACGATTTGCATGCGGAGTTGCGTGGATATTTTGATCGGTTGCACGGCTGCGGTGCGGAGGGGGAATCTTTTCATCAATTGGTGGGTGAATGGTGGCTGGCGCGGGAGAAGGGCGGGGTAGATCTGCCGGAAGTGGAAGGATTATCAACCGATGATCTGGTGACGCATCGGACGGATGCGGAGGAGATTTTGAAGCGGGCGATCGTGGCGCGGTGGCCGGAGAGTCCGTATCGGGGGCGGTTGGGGATGACGTTGAGCGAATGGCTGGCGAGTCGGCCAGCGGAGATCAAGGGAAAGCTGGAGAAGGCGGTGGGGGCGGCGAAGGGAGTGGATGAGACGTTACCTGGCGGGGAAGGTGCGATTGCGGGTGATTTGGAACAGCCTGTGACTGGTGGGAGCGCCCTTACTGACGGCAAGATGCCGGCAGCACGTTGGTTGGTAGCTTTAGAGCCGAGTTTTGCGGCGCGGGAGCAGGCGGAGGCGAGGAATGTGTTGGCGGATTTGCTGGATGCGGTGGTGAAACGCGGGTTGCCGGAGGTGGCGTTAAAGCTGGCGGCGAGCACGCAATGGCAGCGGTTTGAGGAAGAGATTTCCGGGATGGCGAAGGAGGCGGAGCGATTGGGGCATCCGCTGGAACGGGAGCTGTATCTGCAAGTGAAGGGCGCAGTGCCGTCACTGGGCGAAGTGGGCAGGCGATTGCTGGCGCTGGATAACTGGGCGCCGATTGCGGGGAGTTGGACGCGGTTCTTTGCGTTCGCGAAAAAGAAGGAAGCGTCGTTGTCGTTGACGCCCTTGGCCTTGCCGTTGACGCCGGAAGCGACGGAGCGGGCGCGGAAGTTTTATCTCGGACTCAAGGCGAGGTATCTATGGAGTGATTTGCAGGACCGGTTGTTGGGCAAAGAGGCACCGACATTGCCGACGGATGAGGAATTGTTGACGTTCCGCGATGGGTTGCCAGAGGTGATCACGGTGCTGAAAACGATCAAGCAACCGGTGTATGCATTGGTGCAAGGGACGGTGCTGGCGACGCTGCAAGACCTGAACGGCAAGGGGACGGCGTGTGTGGCGATGTTGCGGCAATCGGCGAAGCGGGCGGATGCGATTCATGGGCTGGAGGTGGCGCTCATGGAGACGGGGGTGTTTACAGGTTTGCGTGGGCGGGTGCCTGGCGGAGAGGGGGAGGGTAATGGTAATTTGGGTAGTGGTGTGACTGGTGGGAGCGCCCTTACTGCCGGCAAGATGCCGGCAGCACATTGGGGGGCGGCGATCGGGGAGCTTTCGGGTGAGTGGCGGAAAAATAAAGCGGCGACAGAGATTTGTGAGCGTTTCGTGGAGTTCTTTGACACGTTGGAGGAAGCGATTCGTTTGACGGATCGGCACAAGACACTCTCTGCGCCGATGCAAGAAGCGGTGAGCATTACGGCGGTGCAGGGGATGCCGTGGGAGACGGCGGAACCGGCGTTGAAGGCGGCGGTGCTTTCGCGCGAGATACGGAAGCGGTTGCGCGAGGATGAGGCGCTGGCGCGGATTGATACGAAGCGCGTGGAGGCGGCCTTCGCGGAATTGTTGGAGCGCACGGAAGAGAAGAAGCAGGTGGTGCGGGCGAGTGTGTTGCATCGCTGGCAGAAGGTGTGGCGCGAACGGTTGCTGGCCTCGACGGGATCGCGGTTGAATACGTTGGGGGCGTCATTGCGGCAACGGCTCTTCGTGCGTGGTGAGCGGGCGATGAAATTGAGGCAGATGATCGCGTCGGGTGCAGGCACAGAAGGTGGCGATCCGTTGTTCGACCTGTGCCCGGTGTGGATGGCGAGTCCGGCGACGGTGGCGCAAATCTTCCCGCGGGAAGCGTTGTTCGATGTGGTGATGTTTGATGAGGCGAGCCAGTGCCGCTTGGAGGAGGCGTTGCCGGTGTTGTTGCGCGGCAAGCGAGTGGTGATCGCGGGTGATCCGAAGCAGTTGCCGCCGACACGATTCTTTGAGCAGGCCTTGGCGGATAGCGAGGACACGGCGGCGGAGACGGCGGAAGAGGTTTTTGTGCAGCAGCAATCAGAGGCGGAAGACCTGCTGACGGCGGCGCTGAACCTGAATGTGCAGGAGGCGTTTCTGGATGTGCATTACCGGTCGCGGAATGAGGCGCTCATCGGGTTCTCGAACGAATCGTTTTATGCGAAGCGGTTGCAGCCGATTCCGGGGCATCCGCAGAACCGGGCGTTGTCCGCACCGATACGCTTGGTGCGCGTGGATGGACTCTACAAAGATCGTGGGAATGAAGCGGAGGCGAAGGCCGCGGCGGAGTTGGTGGTGGAATTGCTGGATGACAAGAATCCGCCGTCGATCGGCGTGGCGTGCTTCAATCTGAATCAGCGCGATCTGATTCTCGAAGCGTTGGATGAGAAAGCGGCGACGGATGCGAGATTCGCGCAGCGATTGGAGGCAGCGAAGAAACGGCGCGGGAATGATTCCTTCGAGGGATTGTTCGTGAAGAATCTGGAGAATGTGCAGGGTGATGAGCGGGATCATATGATCATCTGCACGACGTTCGGCTTGGATGCGAACGGGAAGTTCCGGCGAAATTTCGGAGCGTTATCGCGCAGCGGTGGTGAGCGGCGACTCAATGTGTTGGTGACGAGGGCGCGGGCGGCGATCCATATTCTGACCTCGATACCGCGGGCGGAGTATATCAGCCCGGAGCAATTGGAGGCGGGGCAGCGTCCGACGGGGCGGCATTTTCTCTACGATTACTTACGCTATGCGGAAGGCGTGGGCGCGACGTTTGAGCGTTGGCAAAACGAGATGGAGCAGGCACGCGGCAAAGCGCTGGTGCAATGCGTGCCGAATGAGACGACGCGGCCATCGACCTTAGTAGAGGCCGTGGGCGGGACGTTGCACGCGGAGCATGAGGTGGGTTCGACGTTGTATTGGGGCAATGACGGGTTCTGCGTGGATGTTGCGTTGACGCATCCGGAATTGGGCGCGGATGTGACGCTGGGGGTGTTGGCGGATTTCACGCGTTACCAGAAGACACCGGACCCGATCTCGTGGGAGCAGTTCCGCAGCATGGTGCTGAGTTCGCAAGGGTGGAAGCTGCATCGGTTGTGGAGTCCGGCGTTGTTCCGGGATGGAGAAGGGCAGTTAGGGCAGGTGGTGGAGAAGCATTTGGAAGTGGCTGGCGGAATAACCAATGACGAAACCAAATCCCGACCCGACGGCACGGGAGCTATGACTAAGGAGTGAGCCTGATCGCTGTATGATTAAAAAGTTTAAATTGTGGAATGGCGCATTTTGATGATTCAACGCATTGAACAATCAAACGACGAATCGGAGGACGCAACGCTTGCCACTGCGGAAAACGCAGATGCTTTTAATACCTGGCGGTCATTCCTTGAGGCCACCACTGTTTGTGAGAGTGAAGATGGGCACCAGCCAGACGGTTTGAAAACAGCAGATTTTGTCTTGGTAGGGTTGAAAAACGGGTTTACTGTCCAACTAATATATTCATGAGCGAGGCTCAAGCCAGCATCGAGCAGCGACCGACAACTGCGACTACGCGCACTCCCTTGCGCGTGCTGGTGGTGGAGGATTCAGAATTCGACGCCCGTATCCTGGTGAATGTGCTGCGACAGGGCGGCTACGAGCCCAAGTGGCAACGGGTGGAGACGGCTCCGCAGATGGAGACGGCGCTCCGGGAGAAGCAATGGGAGGTCGTGCTGGCGGATTATAATCTCCCGGAATTCAGCGCGCCGGAGGCTCTCAAACTTCTTCAAGACAGCGGCATTGATCTGCCGTTCATCATCATCTCCGGCGGCATCGGTGAGGACATCGCGGTGGCGGCGATGAAGGCGGGGGCGCATGATTATTTCATGAAGGGCCAGCTCGCGCGTTTGGTCGCGGCGGTGGAGCGGGAGCTGCGCGAGGCATCTACGCGCATGGCGCGTCGGCAAGCGGAAGAATCGGTACGTGAGAGCGAGGTGCGGTATCGCCTGCTGTGGGAGACGGCACCGGATGCGGTGTTGCTGATGGATACGGACAGTGTGATCCATTTCGCGAACCCGGCGGTGGAGGTGATCTTTGGTTACAAGCCAGATGAGCTAGTTAATAAGAATCTGACGGTGTTGCTGCCGGACAAGCCGTTGAAGACGATTGATCCGGCCTTGGTGCAATCGCTGCACTCAGGTGTGACGAATTCGCGATTGCATATGTTGGAGACGGTGGGCCAACGGAAAGATGGACGGGATACTCTGCTGGAAATCGTGTTCAATGACATGGAGCTGCAAGGCAAACGATGGTTCGTGGCGTTCATCCGCGATATCACGGAGCGTAAGAAAGCAGAGAAGGAGTTGCGCGAGAACCAGGAGCAGTTCCGCGTGGCGCGGGAAATTCAAGAGAGGTTGTTTCCGAAGGAATCACCGAAGCTGGGGGATTTCGATATCGCCGGTTCATCGCATCCGGCAGAAGCGGCGGGTGGAGATTATTTCGATTACCTGCCCATGTTGCATAATCGCGTGGGCGTGGCGATCGGTGATGTGACGGGGCATGGCATAGGCCCGGCGTTGCTGATGGCGGAGACGCGGGCGTATCTGCGGATACTGGCGCGAAATCGTGATGATGTGGGGGAGATTTTGACGCGGGCGAATCGCGTGCTGGCGGAAGATGTGGGCAGCGAACGCTTCGTGACGATGTTACTGGTGCAGATTGATCCGACGACGCGAAGCATCGTGTATGCGAGTGCGGGGCACTCGACGGGTTATGTGCTGAACTCGCAAGGGCAGGTGCGGTCGGAGTTGAAACGCACGGGCAAGCCACTGGGCATCAAATACGATACTGAATACAAGTCAGCCTCGCCACTGATCCTGACACCGGGAGAGATCGTGCTGTTGCTGACGGATGGCATCGAAGAGGCGATGAATGCGGATGATGAATTTTTCGGTTCGGAGAACATGCTGAAAGTGGTGCAAGAGAACCGTCACAAATCTTCCCGGGAAATTGTGGAGGCGCTGTATGTGGCGGTGAAGGCATTCAGTGGGGATGGAGAGCAGGCGGATGATTTCACAGCGGTGGTGCTGAAGGTGAAGTAAGAGATAGGGAGCCTAGACAGGCGATCGCCCCTGTCCCACTACGACTGTGCGGCTAGCTGCTTCGGTGGTTTAAATTCAACTCGGAGAAAAACACACTTGTTGGATGGGCGTATCAGGGCAATGTTGCGGCATGCGTGAAGGCAAGATCACGGTGGATGTTATCCGGGGCATGAAGGGCAAGCAGCGGCTCGCTTCACTCACGGCGTATGATTATCCGATGGCGCGGTTGTTGGATGATGCGGGCATTCCGTTGCTGCTGGTGGGCGATTCGTTAGGTATGGTAGTACTGGGGTATCCGGACACCACACATGTGACGATGGCGGAGATCGAGCATCACGTGCGCGCCGTGGCGAGGGCGAATCCGAAGGCGATGATCGTGGGCGATCTGCCGTACCATAGTTACGTGACGCCGCAATGCGCGGTGGCGAATGCGCAACGTCTCGTGGATGCGGGTGCGGATGCGGTGAAGGCAGAAGGTGGTCGGGAGATTTTACCGCAGATCATGGCGATCAAGGAAGCGGGCATACCGTTCATGGGGCATCTAGGCATGTTGCCGCAGCACATTCTCGAAGAGGGAAAGTATCGTATCAAGGGCAAGGATGAAGAGGGACGTGTAAAGCTGATCGATGATGCGATTGCGCTGCATGAAGCGGATGTGTTTGCCGTAGTGCTGGAATTAGTCACACCCCCGGTCGCGAAAGAGATGACGGAAAAGTTTCCGTTTGTCACCATCGGCATCGGTTCAGGGACGGATTGTGATGGGCAGATATTGGTGACGCATGATTTGATCGGGATGTTCCCGTGGTTCACGCCGAAGTTTGTGAAACCGACGCGGCAGTGCGGATTGGAGATAAAATCAGCGGTGGAAGAGTGGAAACGTGGGGTGGAAAATGTCTGACAAGCTGACACATATCGATGAACAGGGAAAGGCATCCATGGTGGATGTCTCGGCGAAGCCGGTGCAATTGCGCGAAGCGGTGGCACGAGGGGAGATTCTTGTATTGCCGAATACACTGAAACTTATCCGCGAGAATGCGGTGGCCAAGGGGGATGTGTTTTCGGTGGCGCGAATTGCAGGTATCATGGCGGCGAAGCGGACGGGGGAATTGATTCCGCTGTGTCATCCGCTGCCGATCACGCATTGCGAGGTGAAGTTCGAGATCCCAGAGACGAATGATCGGGTGGTGATCACGGCATCGGCGAAGATCGCGGCGCAGACGGGCATCGAGATGGAGGCTTTGACGGCAGTGAGCGTGGCGGCACTGACGATCTACGACATGTGTAAGGCGGTGGACAAGACGATGGTGATCACGGAGGTGCAGTTGGTTTCGAAGACGAAGAGGGATATTGAGCCGTTAAAAGGTTGAATCGTTGAATGGTGAAGAGTGAAACGGTTTGACTCTGTCTTCTGGCGCATTGTTAATCATCTCTGACTTGAACGTTGAAGCGGCATGAATGCCGCGCTCCTTTTTAGAGGGCGCCTTAATGCCACGATTCATCTATTTAACTTTTTAACGAATAGCGAACCACGAATTCCTCCATGCAAATCCAAGTTGGCATCATCACGATTTCCGATCGCGCGTCCAAGGGGCTTTATGACGATCTTGGCGGACCGGCGCTGAAGAAAGCGGCGGAAGGCTATGGCTGGAAGGTGATGACGGATGCGTTGGTGCCGGATGAGAAGCGCGATATTCAACGGGCCATTCGCGAGCAAATCAGTAAGGGCTGCCAGCTTATTCTGACGACTGGTGGCACGGGTGTCGCCTTGCGCGATGTGACGCCGGAGGCGGTGCGGGAGATTTCTATTCGTGAATTGCCGGGTTTCGGCGAGGTGATGCGGGCTGAATCGATGAAGATCACGAAGAATGCGATTCTTTCACGAAACTTGGCAGCAGTGGTGGATCACGCCCTGGTGATTTGTCTGCCAGGCAAGCCGAGCGGTGCGGTGGAGTGTTTGAGCTTTGTGGTGGGGGCGATTCCGCATTGTGTGGAGGTGTTGCAAGAAGTGCCTACAAGCTGCTAGTGCAGCTAAATGACTAATGACCAAGCCCGAATGACGAAGTTTTGGAAACATCGAACATCCAGCATCGAACTCTGAACATCGAAAGGTAGAGTTAGAGCCTCCTTACGTCGGCTGCTACAGATGAACATATGACTGGATTGGGTACAGCGATCAATGCAGGGGCGATTCTGCTTGGAGGCATCATCGGGTTGATGGTCAAGAAGCAGTTGAGCACTGATGCGCAGAATAATATCAAGGCGGTGTTGGTCATCTTCACGTTCATCGCGGCGGCACACATGATTTGGTCGGGAGTGGGTGGGACTTTTTGGCAAATCGCAAAACAAGTGGGCATCATGTTTCTCTCGCTCATTCTCGGAAACATCATCGGGATGATTCTGGGGATTCAAAAGCGGCTGGCAAAGCTAGGTGAGTATGCTACCGAACGATTTACCAAAGCGCAGAAAGGAGAGAAGCAACCGGTCACGGAAGGGTTCATCACCTGCACATTGCTTTTCTGCGTGGGACCGATGGCGATCTTGGGTTCCATCCAGGATGGACTGACGGGTGAGTTCAAGACCCTCGCGTTGAAGGGGGCTTTGGATGGGCTGGCTACGTTGAGTTTTGCTGCTGTCTTCGGATGGAGTGTGATGTTGGCAGTGATTCCGGTGATCGCTTATCAGGGGACGCTGACGTTGCTGGCGAAGTTGCTCGCGGAACATCTGGACCAATCAATGATCAATTCATTGAACGCTACTGGTGGGTTGTTGGTGTTGTGTCTGCCGCTGGTGATCTATGGAGTAAGGACAGTACCTTTGGCGAATTATCTGCCCGCTTTGGCGGTGGCGCCGTTGCTGACGAAGTGGCTCGGGTAAGGGGCGAGGTGTGAAGGGTGAAAACCGGGTTGCTATTATGGTTTGTAGCAAGAGGAGAGTTAGCTGACAGCGTCATGCAATCTTAACCTGCCAGTTGGCACGGGATATGTTAACAGTTGAAGGAGATGGGTTTAGCGGTGGCGGAATGGGATTTTCATAGGGTTTCCGCTAGAACCAATATTTAACCCTGCGTAAAAAGCTGCAACATGGTCAAAATGCGGCTGGAGTGGTTTTGTCGTAAAATGGGAAACTTATAGAGTAGAGATGAATGTGAGAGCGCAATCGAGGTGAGATTTTTGATATTTTGTGACGATATAGCCGATGTAGCCGATACAGGGTTAACAGTTATCTTAGAAGTCGGGTAAATTGGCGACAGTTGAAGAAGAAAAAGGGTGATAGGGAACATTTGATTTTGAAACGCAACTAATCAAGAGTGCGGAGGTCGCTGGAGTAACCGGCCAGTGACTTGTCGCCCAAGAGTTTAACAACGATTTTCGGGACAACCGTAGCGCACATTCAGAAAGCGAATATGGCCATTCACGTAGCACTGCATCATCGCACGCATTACAAGTATGACCGGCTGGTAAATTTGGGGCCGCAGATCATCCGCTTGCGTCCGGCACCTCATGCGCGGACGCGTATCTTGGGTTACTCGCTGAAGATCACGCCGGAAGACCACTTTCTGAACTGGCAGCAGGACCCACAATCCAACTACCTTGCGCGTGCAGTCTTTGAGCAACCTACCCGTGAGTTTTGTGTGGAGGTGGACCTAGTGGCGGAGATGTCGGTGCTGAATCCGTTCGATTTCTTCCTGGAGCCGCACGCGGAAAAATTTCCCTTCCAGTATGATTCCACGTTGGATCATGAGCTGGAACCGTTTCAATTGAAGTGCGGGATGACGCCGAAGTTCCTCGCGTATCTGGAGCAGGTGCGGAAGGAGATCATCGGCGAGAAGAGCCTGCCTTACCTCGACAATGAGCCGCCGAAGGAAAGTGAAGAAGATCCGCGACTGCGGACGATAGATTTCCTCGTGGAATTGAATCAGCGCCTGTGGAAGGACATCAAGTATCTCATCCGCATGGAGCCGGGTGTGCAGACGCCGGAAGAGACGTTGACGACATTGAGCGGTTCGTGCCGTGACTCAGCATGGTTGATGTGCCAGTTGATGCGGCATTGCGGCTTGGCGACTCGTTTCGTGAGCGGCTACCTCATCCAACTCAAGGCGGATGTGAAATCGCTCGATGGCCCGAGCGGTGCCGCACAGGATTTCACGGATTTGCACGCGTGGTGCGAGGTGTATCTGCCTGGTGCGGGTTGGATCGGACTAGACCCGACGAGCGGTTTGCTGGCGGGTGAAGGGCATATCCCCTTGGCGGCAGCGCCGGATCCGACGAGTGCGGCGGCGATCACGGGTGGTGTGGATGAGTGCAAGAGCGAGTTCAGCTTCGAAATGAAGGTGACACGCATCGCGGAGACACCGCGAGTGACGTTGCCTTACACAGCGGAGCAATGGGCGGAAATCGAGAAGCTCGGTCACCGCGTGGATGGAGATCTCTCGAAGCATGACGTGCGCCTCACGATGGGTGGTGAGCCGACGTTTGTTTCCATTGATGATTACGATGGCGCAGAGTGGACTTCAGCGGCACTGGGGCCAACGAAACGCGCTCGCGCAGATGATTTGCTGAAGCGTTTACAGAAGCGCTGGTCGCCGGGTGCGTTGATGCACTATGGCCAGGGCAAGTGGTATCCCGGCGAGCAATTGCCGCGGTGGGCGTTCGGTTGTTACTGGCGCAAGGACGGCGTGCCGATCTGGGAGAACCGCGAATTGATCGCGGAAGAAACCAAGAATTACGGACACAACGCGAAGGATTCGGAACAGTTCATTCAAGCGCTGACGTCGCGTTTGGATGTTGATCCACAGTGGGTTTTGCCGGGTTACGAGGATGCCTTCTATTATCTGTGGAAGGAACGTCGTCTGCCGGATAATGTGGATCCGCACAAATCCAATTTGAGCGATCCCGAAGAGCGCAAGCGTCTGGCGAAGGTGTTTGAGCAAGGTCTCGATAAGGTTATCGGGCATATGTTGCCGATCCAACGTCGTTGGGCCGGGAACAAGCCGATCTGGGCGAGCGGTCCGTGGTTCTTGCGCTCGGAGCGGATGTATCTAGTGCCGGGTGATTCGGCAATGGGCTTCCGTTTGCGTTTGGATTCCGTGCCGTGGGTTAAGGAGTCGGAGTATCCTTTCGTGAACGAACTGGATCCGATGGTGACGCGTCCGCCCTTGCCGCCGCGTCCAGCGAAAGATCCACAACGCTTCATCGCAGCCGGTTTGCCGCCGGGAGGTTTGGGTTCTGGATATAGCGGGTTTGGTATTGGTGGGCAGGCGATTCCGCACACGAAGCCGCAAATCCCGAAATTACAAGATCAGCGGCAAGACCCGACCAAGCGGCCAGACAAGCAGCAATCGGCCTTGTGGATCGTGCGCACGGCGCTGTGTGTCGAACCGCGCGACGGCAAGCTGCATGTGTTCATGCCTCCGGTGGAGACGCTGGAAGATTATCTCGAACTGATTGCGGCCATCGAAGAGACGGCAGAGTATCTGCAAACGCCAGTGGTGATCGAAGGTTATACGCCGCCGTTTGATTCGCGCCTCAACGTGCTGAAGGTGACGCCTGACCCTGGCGTGATCGAGGTGAATTTACATCCTTCCAGCAACTGGCAGGAACTTGTTGAACGCACGACGGTGCTCTACGAGGAAGCGCGTGAGTCGCGCTTGGGCACGGAGAAATTCATGGTGGATGGCAAGCACGCTGGCACCGGCGGCGGCAATCATATCATCATCGGTGGCTCCACACCGGCGGACAGTCCGTTGCTGCGCCGTCCGGATATGCTGCGGAGTCTCGTGTCTTATTGGCAGAATCATCCGTCGTTGTCCTACATGTTCAGCGGCATGTTCCTCGGGCCGACGAGCCAGAGTCCACGTATCGATGAGGCGCGAAATGACGCGCTGTATGAATTGGAAGTGGCGTTTAAGCAGATCCCGGACAAGGGCTGGCTGCCGCCGTGGCTGGTGGATCGCCTGTTCCGCAATTTGCTGATCGATTCGACAGGCAACACGCATCGGGCGGAATTCTGCATCGATAAGCTGTATGCACCGGAGAGCAGCACGGGACGCTTGGGACTCTTGGAGATGCGCGCGTTTGAGATGCCGCCGCATTCGCAGATGAGCCTCACGCAGCACTTGTTGTTGCGCTCATTGGTCAGCCGGTTCTGGCAGGAGCCTTACACGAAGCCGCTCGTGCGCTGGGGCACGGAGATTCATGACAAGTGGATGATGCCGCACTTCGTCTGGCAAGACATGGAAGATGTGGTGAGCGATCTGCAAGACTTCGGTTATCAGATGAAGCCGGAGTGGTTCGCACCGCACTTCGAGTTCCGTTTCCCGTTCGCGGGTGATTACGCCGCGCGTGGATTGAACATCGAACTGCGTCATGCCTTGGAGCCTTGGCATGTGTTGGGTGAAGAACCGGGTGCAGGAGGCACGGTGCGTTATGTGGATTCCTCGCTGGAACGCATGCAGATCAAGGTGCAAGGCATGACCGATCCGCGTCATAAGCTGGCGGTAAATGGATATCAACTGCCGCTGCATCCGACGGGCACTAAGGGCGAGTTTGTTGCGGGCGTGCGTTATCGCGCATGGCAACCGGCCTCGTGCTTGCAACCGACGATTCCAGTGCACGGTCCGCTCGTGGTGGATGTGGTGGATACGTGGAGCGAGCGTTCGCTGGGTGGTTGTGCGTATCATGTGGCGCATCCGGGCGGGCGGAATTACGTCACGTTCCCGGTGAATGCGTATGAGGCGGAGAGCCGTCGCTTGGCACGCTTCTTCCGTCACGGGCATACGCCCGGTAAATTGAAACAAAAAGTGGTGCCGGTGAATCCGGAATTCCCGCTTACACTTGATCTGCGGAATGTCTGAAAAAAGTCCAGACATGAAGGTTGGCAGCACGGTGTCGCCTGAGGTAAAAGCTCGCGGCGACATGAGCGAGTTGTTGAAGCCTACCCGGTCTGCACCGGTGCCGTGGCTGCTGGAGCAATACCGGCAGTCCGTGACCGGCTATGACGAATTGTTCACGGCGGAAGGCGCGATGCGCCCGCAATACGGGAAGCTGGTTGAGGATCTGACGAAGCTGGGGCGCAACGATCTCAAGCACCGCACGGATGTGGCGCGGCGTATCGTTCATGAACAGGGTATCACGTATAACATCTACGGTGATGCCCGCGGCATGGAACGGCCGTGGCAGCTTGATCCGGTGCCGTTCATGATTTCGTCCAATGAATGGAATGGGCTTGAGACGGCACTTATTCAACGGGCGACACTGATCAACAAAGTCATCGCGGATTGCTACGGTGAACAGGAATTGATCCGTTCGGGTTGGTTGCCGCCTGCGCTGGTGTTCGCGCAGCCTGATTTCTTGCGGCCCTGCCACGGAGTGCGGCCACCACAGGATACGTTCTTGCATCTCTATGCGGCGGATCTGGCGCGCTCGCCGGATGGGCGCTGGTGGGTGATCTCAGATCGTACGCAGATTCCGACAGGTGCGGGTTATGCGCTGGCGAATCGTCTGGTGACATCACGTGTGCTGCCTGAATCGTTCCGTGATTGTCAGGTGTTGCGGCTCGCGAGTTTCTTCCGAGAATTGCAGACGTCGCTGGCGCAACTGGCCTCGCGGCGCACGGATAATCCGCGTGTCGTATTGCTCACGCCGGGGCCGTATAACGAAACGTATTTCGAACAGGCATATCTGGCGCGGTATCTCGGCTACTCGATGGTGGAGGGACAAGACCTTACGGTGCGGGATAATCGCGTGTTCCTGAAAACGCTGAGCGGACTGGAGCCGGTCGATGTGATCTTGCGCCGTGTGGATGATGATTTCTGCGATCCGCTAGAGCTGCGCAGTGATTCCATGTTGGGTGTGCCGGGTTTGGCGGAAGTGTTCCGTGCGGGCAATGTGGCGATCGCGAATTCTTTGGGCAGCGGTCTGCTGCAAAGCCCGGCGTTCATGGCCTTCTTGCCGGGGTTGTGCAGACACATCTTGGGTGAGGAATTGAAGATTCCTTCCGTGGCGACGTGGTGGTGCGGACAGCAGAAGGCGGAAGATTATGTGCTGAAGCACATGGACGATCTTTTCGTGAAGCCCGCTTTCCGCAGTCACTTGAAGGGAATGAATCCCGAGCGTGGCATGACCGAAGCGGAGCGGGAAGCGTTGCAACGGCGCATTGCTATCCAGCCGCATCTCTTCGTGGCGCAGGAACGTGTGGAGCTTTCCACGGCACCGATGTGGAATGGGGACAAACTGGTGCCTAGCCCGATGACTTTGCGCGTGTATCTGGTGGCGACGGCGGATGGCTACAAGGTGATGCCGGGCGGATTGGTGCGTGTGGCATCGGGTGTGGAAGGGCGCTTTGTCACGATGCAGAAGGGCGGCAGCAGCAAGGACACTTGGGTGGTGTCTGAGAAACCGGTGGATGGAATTTCATTGCTGCACACGGCGGGACAAGAGGTGGAGTTGCGGCGGGTGGGCAACAATTTGCCGAGCCGTCTCGCGGATAATTTCTTCTGGCTGGGACGTTATTGCGAGCGGGCGGATTCGACGGCGCGCTTGTTGCGCAGTGCGTTGAACCGGTTTAACCCGGAGAGTACAGGCAGCACGTTGCCGGTGCTCATGCCGGTATTGAAAACATTGGAGGCGCAAGGACAGTTGCAAACGCCTTCGCCGGAAAAGAAGACGACTCCGGAGGCGTTGGAAGCGGAATTGCTGGGAGCGATCTTTGATTCGCAACGGTCGGGCAGCTTGCGACGCATCGCAGATCATCTGCAGCGGCTGGCGACGATGTTACGTGACCGTACATCGAATGATGTGTGGCGCGTGTTGAGCGAATTGGATGACCGGTTGACGTTGCCCACGACAGCGCCGGTGGTGCTGGCGGGCGATGCGATCGGGGTGCTGAACCAGACGGTGATTGGCCTGGCGGCTTTCAATGGTCTCGCACGCGAGAACATGACGAAGGCGCAGGGCTGGCGGTTTATTGACATCGGCTTGCGTATCGAACGGGCGATCTACCTGTGCACGTTGCTGCGTGATGTGTTGCGCTCGGAAGAGGCGGATAATCCGAGTGTGCTTGAAGCCGTGCTCGAGGTGGCGGACAGCACGATCACGTATCGTTCGCGCTACAATCTGCTGCCGCATATCGCGGCGGTGTTTGATCTGTTGATCCTCGATGACACGAATCCGCGATCGCTCATCTTCCAGCTCAGCCAGTTACAGAAGCATTTTGACCGATTGCCGATCGAGCAGCAGAGTGCGCAGTTGAGCGTGGGTGAACGGGTCTTGCTGGAATGCACGACGCGGGTGCGCCTGATGGATCCGAATGAGCTGGCGCAGATGGAGAAGGATTGGGACAAGAGCGCGGCGGCGCAGGTGCTCACGGATACGCTGAATGCGATGCCGAAGCTTTCGGAGGCGATCGCGGTGAGTTACTTCGCGCATTCACGCATCGCGCGGGCGGGCGGGGAGGGGAACCGCATATGAAATTCAAGGTGATCCACCGCACGATCTACGAGTATGCGGAGCCAGTGGCGGTGTCGCATCATGTGGCGCGATTAGAGCCGCGCATCACGGGTTGCCAGGAGCGTGAGAGTTTCGCGATGAGTATCCAGCCGGAGCCTGCCATCCAGCGCGTGCGCACGGATTACTTCGGGAACAGCGTGTGTTTTTTCACGTTGCAGGAATTGCATCACAGCATGGAAGTGGTGGCGAAGAGCGTGGTGGAGGTGCGGCCGGAGACGCCTTCGGCGCCGTCGCTCTCGGCACCTTGGGAACGTGTGGTGGATGTCTTCCGCGATCCGGTGTCGCCGGATGTGGTGGAGCCGTATCAGTACGTGTTCGATTCGCTTTTTGTCCGGGCAAATCCCGAACTGGCGGATTATGCGCGGGAGAGTTTTCCGGCGGAAACGCCGTTGTTGGAAGGTGTGTTGGATTTGAACGCACGCATCTTTCACGATTTTAAATACGATCCGAAGGCAACAACGGTCTCGACGCCGCTTGAAGTGGTCTTGGAGACACGTCGCGGAGTATGTCAGGACTTCGCGCATCTCTCGATCGCATGCCTGCGATCATTAGGATTGCCCGCGCGGTATGTGAGCGGGTATCTGCGCACGAAGCCGCCGGAGGGCAAGGAACGTTTGGTTGGTGCGGATGCCTCTCATGCATGGTTCGCGGTGTATTGCCCGGATTTGGGCTGGGTGGATTTCGATCCCACGAACAATCTGATGCCTGCCGAAGAGCATATCACGGTGGCGTATGGGCGCGATTTTAATGACGTGAGCCCGGTGGGTGGGATCATCACCGGCGGTGGAGAGCATGAGGTGAAGGTATCGGTGGATGTGGAGCCTTTGTAAGCCGGTTGCACCGGCGAGCCAGTATGTCGAAGTGGGATAAACCACAGACTACGCTGAATACGCGGAAACGATGTGAAGAGGTGGAGTAAAGGATTCCGAAAATTGGTGGAGCGATCATCATGACGACTGATGTGCCGGAGAAAATACTTAAAATCATCGACAGCATTGATGCCGAAGGAAATGTTCCACTGACGCGACTAACAGTATTGAAGAAGTGGTTTGAGCATCCGGGACGGTTGAAGGTGTTTGGCCTGTGGATTGCGCGTAAAGCTTCAGGCCGAAAGGGTAAGACCAAAGGAGAAGCCGGGGAGTTGCTGGATGAGGCGAGAAAGCTGCTTGGTACGTCGTCCACCTATGCAAGTGTGTTTCAGCAAATTGACCGGGCGAAGGCGTTGGACTTGCACAATCGGTCACGGGATTTTCAGAACGAGCACGTGCATCAGCAGTTCGGGCCGGTGCGGGTGATCAAGTGCTGGCCGGTGATGCTGGTGGAAAAGGGGTTGGCGTTGCATCTGGGGCTGACGACTACGCCGAGTGATGGATACAAGCTAGCGGCGGATTGGGCGCAACATTACGATCCCAAGTATGGCAATGGCTTGAACGGGCCGAGCGGGGGAAAGTTGATGGAGTTGGTGAGGTATATGTATGGGGTGGAGGCCATCGAAGATGACCAGTGAGGGAAGAGTTCGCTCCAAGTTCATGCCGTGGCGAGCATGAGGTGAAGGTGTCAGCGATGTCGTGACCCTGTGCCTCACACTGCCTCCCCCGAAAAGAATGAAGCAAGGAGAATGGGAAAACCCGGCACCCCTCACCCCGGCCCTCTCCCCTCCGAGGGGAGAGGGTGGTGGAGAGTTACCGTGCTTTCCTCGGCCACTGACAATCGAGGGCAGTGTGCGGATGCGCCCGGTGGATGTAAAACCGCTATAAGTAACTTGCTTTTGGGGGTGATTGCAGGAGATTGAACGGATAAAACTTCCTCCGTAGTCTGTGCAGGCGAAAGACGAAAGCAGGATTTTTAAAGGTTTTGTAAAGAAGCTGTTTTTTAAAAAAGGAAGGCAGTGGCGCATACGGAAATCAACTTGGAATCCATAGAACTCACCCCGGCGGAGATCGACGGACTGGCGCGCACGCACAAAGATCCTTGGCCGAAGCCGCGCACAGCTTTCGAATTGCTGCGGGACACAGGCAGGGTGATTTTGGGACGTTGGGATGAAATAGAAGCTGATAAGGAAAATTTCATTCGGCAAGCGAGTGAACTTTTTCTCAGTTTAGGCCCGGAAGAGACGCTAAAGCGATTGAACATCGCTTACATGCTCGGCCATATTGGCTGCGTACAGTTTCACGATTTCATCCTTTCCAATCTCAAAAATCCGATCACCGAAATCAGGCGAATAGCGTTGTTGGAATGGGACACAAAGCTGTATCCACCACGAAACGAAGCGGAATTTGAACTGCTGTTCTCGTGTCTATATGATGAAGAAATCAAGGTGCGTGAAATGGCGGTGAATACCTGCACGCAAATGAAATGTGAACCGGTGGCATTGGCTTTCGAAAAACTGCTTCAGTTTCCCAATCCACCCAGCCAAGGCAGCATTATCATTTGGTTTTGCAGGAATGGAGTCAAAGAAGAACATATCCAGATCGCCACTGAGTTCTTGCGTCACACGTCGAACCATCACGAAGCTTGGCTGGCTTGTGTGGGGTTGGAAGTGGTTGCCCAGAAGAAAGAGCTACCGTTTTCTCATAAAGCGCTAACTGCCTTGGAGGATTTCTTTCTCAATACCCAAAATCCTCTCAAGTATAATCAGGGTAATGTCCGTCTCCTTAGAGATATTGGCACAACGCGTGCCTTGCCTGCATTCGAGGAGATTTTTGCACGGGCAGAAGATTCTGTGAGCCGGGATTATGCCTTGCAAGCCATTGCCCGTATGCAACCTGACCGGGCTTTAGCATTGCTGAAACCTAGGTTGAGCCAATGTCATTTGTATACCCCGTTCTTGGAATGCTTCCAAACCGTTGCTACGGAAGCGCAATGGGATGAGCTGGTGGACATGATGGCAAATGCTCTTGCGGTGGATCTGAAAGGCTTTCGCGTAAATCGGACTGTTGTAGATATCTTGTTACAGCATGGTCGTGATAAGGGACGGGCATTGTTGCAAGAATACCTGCCCAAACTTGAGCCTACGTTGCGAATGCACGTGCTGTGGGAGTTCCATGGCTGGACGATTCAAAATGTATGGCAGGATTTGAAACGGCGTGGTTTGTTGGAAACCATACCAGATCCGGCGGTGATTGAAACCGTGCGCAAACGTGACGGTGGATCGAAAGCAACTCACGCAGACTTGCTGGAATGGGTCTTAAGAGAAACGAAAATACTGCATCAAGTATCCTCTGAGCCTGATTATTACCCGCCTAACCATTCGCATCTGCTGGCTGAATTTTCGCGTGCTACCGGTGGTGTTTTCCAGCCACGTTTTTGCAGTCAAATCTTGCGGGAAAGGAAGAGGCCGGACTCAGACTACATTGACAAAAGCTACCAAATCTCTTTCGTTCACGGGAATCGGTTCTTTGAGTTTGAGGGTTACGCAATGAGCGATTATCATGTCACCGCAGTGGAGATCGCCGTCAATGCCGCGCTGGAATTGACCGGTGAAGTGCGGCGTTTAACGAGGGTTCATTCTGATGCTGGCCTATCAATCTATCTCTTTGGTGAACCTGGGAATGTCTGTGAGTTTTGTGCTGCTTTCGCTATCCCGTTGCCATCTGATTTCTACTCGTATTGATAAGACAGTTAGCGCTTAAGACGCCGAACGGGACGGTTGATATTTAGCTGCCAGATGGCTAGCTTTTCCAGTGACACTGCTCCGTAGTTCAACAGGTGCCAAAACTTCCGCCTCCGCTCCCCAACTCAGAATCCAGCGTTCGATTTCTTCGAGGCTGGTTAGGTTTAGGGTGAGGTCGATTTTGCCATCGGGTAGCGGGGTGATCTTTTGGGTGGCGTGCCAGGTTCTTTCTTGGACGAGGACGGCGGCGAGGCCGGTGAAGCGGATGCGGATGACGTATTGGCCGGTGGCGGAGTGGAGGGCGAAGCTGCCAGCGAGGAGTTTCTGTATGGAGAAGTTCTTGGGGCGAGTGAAGTTTGTCTCGGTGATTTCAATGGATCGGATGCGGCTGAGGTGGAAGCGGCGGAGGTCGTCCCGGTGCAGGTCGTGGGCAAAGAGATACCATTGGCGCTGGATGCAGGCGAGGTGGTAGGGGCGCACGTGGCGGAGTTCGGGTTCGGTCGCGCTTGGCTTCTGGTAGGTTAATCTTAACTCAACAGATTGGCGTAGGGCGGTGCTGATGGTTTGGAAGATGTCATGGCTGACAGGTGTGTGCGCGAAATCGTGAAAGGAGATAAGGGTGGCGAGGTCGTCGCGTTCTACGGTGATTTCTTCGGGGAAGGAGTCGGCGAGTTTCTGTAGGGCGGCTTGGAGCGGTTGCTCGAAGGGTGTGCCGCTAAATTCAGCAAGGGCTTTTTGGGCGAGGATGAGGGCGATGAGTTCTCCCTGGGTAATCGTTGTCAGGGCGGGGAGTTCTTGGCTGTCTTTAGTCAGGCGGAAGCCGCGTTTGCAACTGACATACTCGAAATCGTAGCCGAGGGAGTCGCGGAGGTATTCCATGTCCCGGAAGATGGTGCGGCGATCGATCTCGAGATCGCGGGCGATGCTGGCGGTGTTGGGGAAATGGCCGTCGCGCATCTGGTGCAGGATGTAGCTGATACGGCGAATGGGTGGTCGGCTGCAGAGTTGTTTCTGGCAGCGGTTGGGTCTAGTTCTGTGCTTGAGTCGTTTCATCGGTCCCTCCTCCTTGGTAGAAAGGATGAGCCGGTGTGATGGGTAAGCAAGGGAAATCTTGCCAGGCCAGTTGCACTGGCGGGCCACAGTAAGGCAGGGCAAAATTTATAGGTGGAAAGTATTTCAGCATCGCATCAGAAAATTAAACTATTGGCGCGCTCAACCCTCACCCTGGCCCTCTCCGCCGAAGCTCGGCCTGCCTATATATAGGGTAGAGGGAGAACATTTGGGGCATTTGGTCCGGTGGTGTCGCTCGTTCCTCGCTTAACCAACCGGCTACAAGCTGGCATTCCTCCGGAATTGCTCGAATTGCTTAGCGCAAAGGATTTTGAGGACGGAATGGGGGTAAAAATATTTTTGAACTATTTTTCAGGTATGACAGCGGATGTCATACTTGGGGTGTTAGAACTGCGCGTAGATGAAAACGATTGGAGAGTGGAAAAGAGGAGGGGGAGGCAGCCGGGACGGACTGCCCGGACGGCAAGCGGGACGCTTGCGCTACGGGGGAGGCTGGACAGGCGGTGGCGCCCGTCCCACTATGTTGGTGGCAGCCGAGGGCGGCTGTTTGGTTTATCGGGGAAGGGGGGCGAGGACGAAGGACGACGACGAGGACGAGCACGATTGGATCGAGAACTTCATCCTTGTTCCATCGTGTGGGTTTGCTAGCGTGCCGCCCCTTGTGGACTTAGTTACTGAAATATCCAAGCGCCGGACGTTCGCGATCATCTCGCATCCGGACGCGGGCAAGACGACGTTGACGGAAAAGCTGCTGCTTTACGGCGGGGCTGTGCAGTTGGCTGGCTCCGTGACGGCGCGCAAGAGTCAGCGGTCCACGACTTCTGACTGGATGGAGCTGGAGCGGAAGCGCGGTATCTCAGTGAGTTCCACGGTGTTGCAGTTCGATTACGATGGGTATCGCATCAATCTGCTGGATACGCCGGGTCACAAGGATTTCTCCGAGGATACGTATCGCGTGCTCACGGCGGTGGATGCGGTGATCATGGTGATCGATGCGGCGAAGGGTATCGAGAGCCAGACACGCAAGCTGTTCGAGGTGTGCGCGCAACGTGGGGTGCCGATCTTCACGTTCATGAACAAGTGCGATCGTCCGATGATCCCGCCATTGAAGTTGCTGGATGAATTGGAAAAGGTGCTCGGCCTCGGTGCGTTTCCGGTGAACTGGCCTGTGGGCACGTTGGGTGATTTCAAGGGCGTGTATGATCGTCACTCGAAGCAAATGCATCTTTTCGAGCGCACGGTGGGTGGTGCGTTCCGCGCGCCCGTGGAGGTGAGCGATATCAATGATCCGGAGATCAAGAATCGCTTGGATGAAGGCACGTATGCACAAGTGAGCGAAGAACTGGAGATGCTGGACATCGCAGGTGAGGAGTTCGATGTGCAGTCTGTCTTGGATGGCAAGACGACGCCCGTTTTCTTCGGCAGTGCGGCGAATAATTTCGGTGTGCAGTTGATGCTGGATGGTTTCTTGAAGTATGCGCCTGCGCCGAAGCCGCGTGTGATGGCGGGTGTGCATATCTCGCCGGAGAGTCCGACGTTCTCGGGCTTTATTTTCAAGATTCAGGCGAACATGGACCCGAAGCATCGGGATCGTATCGCGTTCATCCGTGTGTGCTCGGGTAAGTTCGAGCGCGATATGACGGTGAATCATCCGCGTACGGGCAAGAAGGTGCGTCTATCTAGCTCGCATAAGTTGTTCGGACAAGATCGTGAGACGGTGGATGAGGCGTATCCGGGTGATGTGATCGGCTTGGTCGGCCTATCGGATTTCGGTATCGGTGACACTCTGACGACGGATGCCAGTATCAACTACAAAGAAATCCCGCGCTTCACGCCGGAGAGTTTCGCGTATCTGCATAATCCAACACCGGCGAAGTACAAGCAGTTCCGCCAAGGCTTGGACCAGCTTTTGCAAGAGGGCGTGATCCAGGTTTTGACGTTGAAGGATTCGCTGCTGAAGATTCCGTTGCTGGGCGCGGTCGGTCCGCTGCAGTTCGAGGTGGTACAGTATCGTTTGGAGAGTGAATACGGGGCAGAGTCGCGGTTGGAGCAAGCGCCGTGGAGCGTCATCCGGTGGTTGCCAGAAGGTTTTACGGCGGAAGATAGCGAGAAGTTGAGTCTGCCATCAGGTGCCAAGCTGGTCTATGACAGCGATGGGAATTTGGCGGTGATGTTTTCCAATGATTGGTCTGCGGGATACTTCTCGGAAACCAACAAGGGCGTGGAGTTGAAAGACAAAGCTCCCAAGAAATAAAAAATCGGTGGCAAGGCCGTTGGAGCATCGTGCGCACACTGTTTCGATGCTTTCATCCAACAGAAACGGGACCGGAATGGTCACCTTGCCACCGTGATGTCGCACCGGGGTAAGCGGGGCGTTCAGGTGTGAGATAGCAAGGGATGGGCCAGTCTCAGGGATGAAAAGCCGCAATCCAGCCGGGGCCGGATTGCGGTTGCAGGTCAGGGAGGTTGGATGGGGGGGAATCAGATGTCAGCCAAAGAGATGACAGCTTTTTGCTGGTCGATCTCGAATCGCTTGCCAGCAGGAGGGGAAGGCAGCTTGGGCACGATCTTTTGCTGCACCAACTCTTCAACAGTCGCCGGAATACGTCCTCCACCAGCTTGGTATTCCAAGAGGAACATGTTGATGGTGTGGAGGGTTTGCTCGGTAGCGACGGTTTCGGGCATTTGATCGCCTGGAGTGGTGGCAGGTGTCACTACGGCGACTCCCGAGGGAGCTATAGCAGGAGTTGTGATCGGCTCAACGATGCTGATGGCTGGGCCATCCACCGGTTGCGGAGGAGGCGCGGCCACAGGTTCATCCACGACTGGATCGGAGCAGCCGAGGGCGATTGTCGCAAAGGCGAGAGAAAAAAAGTAAGACTTGTTCATAGACGGTTTTTAGTCGTTTGCGGCGATAGTCCACATGCCTGTCTGTTTGGAGTCGTTCACGTTTGTATTACCGAGTGTGGCGGCCATCTGGAGATTCTCCACACGCCCATCTGCCATCACATAGTTCAGGGTCTTGTTGTGGAAGGAATCGGTGGTCACATCAGTGGTGTTGTTCGTGCCGCCGACTTGATAGGAGGCGGAGAGGATGACTGCCCCCAGTTGGTAGCCTTGATAGCTGCCTGTGTTCACAAATTCTGTCATCGTGATGGTTTCGCTTGGGGCACGCATCACAGCGGCATATATGGCTTTCTGGTTGCGCGGATACGGCTTGGTAGCATCGTCAGCGATATCGCGCGTATCCCAGTTGCGACCAATGCCGCTGCCGCTGGTGACCCAGTACAGACCTACGCCACAACGGTTCGCGGGATTTGGCGGCCATGTGTTTGCTATGGTGTCGAAGGTGGCTGAGTCGGCTACGCCTTGCTGGTGGCGGGGCATTGCGTAAGTGCGCTTGGCACCATAAGTCCAGCCATTCACGGCCCGATCCGAGGGACAGATGAGCGTTTGATTGGAATTTGTCGATTTGTAGATGGGCGAAAATGAAAGTTCAGCCCAACTCATAGAGCCGCCGAGATAGCCGTGCAGCAGGTCATCCCAAGACCAATCACGGGTGGAACCGCTGATAAAGACACTGCGAATGACGCCATAGGGCAACTTGTCCTTGTTATCACTGGTGTACATCGCATTGGCAGTGCCGATCTGTTTCAAGTTGTTCAGACACTTGGTAGATTGCGCCTTCATCTTGGCCTTGGCGAGGGCAGGCAGGAGCATGCCGGCAAGGATCGCGATGATGGCAATCACGACGAGCAGTTCGATCAGGGTGAACGCCCCGGCACGGAACTGCGATATGCGCGGAGTGAGTGAGGTGTATTTCATAGGATACAACTATTTCAGCATCAGAGGTTACAACACGGGCAAAAAAGCTGCCCATACCGCCTTAGCACGCCACATACCAAGCAGACTAGACTGGCCAAAATAGGTTTAATTTGGTCAGTTCAGGTGAAAACACCGCAGCCATCAGTACACAAATTGAGCAAAAGAGGCCACCCCGTACACAGTGTGGTTTTTGAAGCAAGTGGACACCGACGTGCAAATGGATGTCTCTATTCAAATCATTGGCTTGAAAGTTTCACCATGTGTTTGTGCTGGCGTTTTTAAAGGTTAGGAGGAAATTGTCATTATGCGTCACATCGTTTCCCGGCTGCTGTTTCTTTTCGTTTTGAGCGGAGCTTCGTCGTTGTTCGCGCAAGTTTATAAGATTGAAAAAAACGTGGATTACCTGGGTGAAGGACGGAAAGAAAAGGCAGACCTTTATTTGCCGGCAGAGGTTCCAAAGGGCACACGCGTGCCGGCTGTGGTCATCGTACATGGTGGCGGATGGTCAGGCGGTGACAAGTTTGCATCCCGCGAGCAAAACATTGGTACGAATCTCGCACTAAAGGGCTACGTGGCCATGAGCATCAATTATGTGCTTGCGGATCCCAAGGGGACAAATGTTGCATGGCCGCAGAACTTGTATGATTGCAAAATCGCTGTGCGCTGGTTGCGCAAGAACGCGGAACGTTTGCAGATCGACCCTGATAAGATCGGTGCCATCGGCGGTTCGGCGGGCGGGCATCTGGTTTCCATGCTGGCGCTGACGGAGGCGAAGGATGGGCTCGACCCGAAAGGGCCTTACGGTGAGTTTTCCTGCCGTATCCAGTGCGTGGTGGATCTATATGGGCCGATCAATCTGACTGAGCGTGAGGATATCAAGATGTTCCGTAAAACCCGTGCGGAAGCCCCTGAACTTTATAAACAGGCTTCACCGCACTTTTACGCCGACAAGAATGATCCTCCGGTGCTGATCTTGCATGGCACAGGTGACAAAACGGTGCCTTATCAGCAGTCCGAATTCTTTGCCGAGGCTTTGAAGAAAGCGGGGACACATCACGAGTTGATCATCATCCCGGAGGCCCCGCATACGTTTCACTTGCAACCCAAGCAGCGGGATTTAAGGCCGGTAGTGCTGGGCTTTTTTGACCAACATCTGAAGAGCGAATAGACATCAGTTATCTGCTTGCCTAAGCAATTGCCTGCTTAATTGCTCGACCATTTTGGGTTCTTTGAGGGCGATATTCTTTGTCTCGTAAGGGTCGTTCAAATGGTCATAAAGCTCCATCTGGCCTACTTCCTTCGTTTTGTCATTGATCCAGCGAGTTAGGCGGTAACGGTCTGTGCGGATGCTTTGGCCGGTGTGTCCGCCATTGCGCCAGAAGCTCAAGGCGGGATTTGACCACTTCGCTTGAGGGTTTTCCAGGAGAGGGATCAAACTTTGACCATCGCCAGCGGGCATCGCAGGAATGCCCGCAAACGCAGTGAGTGTGGGTAAGATATCAATCGCTTCCACAATGGCATCCGTGGCTTTTCCGGGCTGTTTTTGGTTTGGACTGCGCACGATAAAGGCACTGCGCAGAGAGCGTTCATGCAGGGTGTGCTTGCCCCATACTCCATGATCGCCCAAATGCCAGCCGTGATCGCCCCAGACCACGACGATGGTTTTTTTGTTCAAGCCCAATTTGTCGAGTTCATCCAGCACACGACCGACTTGGGCATCGGTGTAACTGACTGCGGCGAAGTAGGCGTGACGCAGTTTGGCGGCATTGGCATCGTCAACGGTTGTCACTTTGCCACCGTCAAAAGTGTATTGCCCGAGTAATTCACCACCTTTGTGCAGGCTGATCTTGGGGTCCGCATTGGCTGGTGCATCCTTAAATGGCGCAGACGGTAGTTTTTTTGCATCATACAGGTCCCAATACTTCTTAGGTGCATTAAAAGGCAGGTGGGGTTTGTAGAAGCCTACCGCCAGAAAAAAAGGTTTGTCCTTCAAGCGATTGAGCTGCTTGATGGCCTCTTCGGTGGTCAGACCATCCGGGTAGCCGTTGTCGGAGACATCTGCGCCTTCAAAAGCCGGAGTGGTTTTGCGATCGCGTGTTTTTCCGCCTGCATAACCGAAGAATGCCCGCCAAGAATCGTGCCATTCGCCGCTGGGACCCCAGATGACATCCCACGAGTAGGGCAACTCAGGTTCTCCGTTCCGTGTTTTGCTTTTATCATCACCTTTCATACCATCCGCGCTGTGCGAGATTTTTCCAAGGCATACGGTTTCGTAGCCGTTCTTCCTGAACAGCATTGGCAGGGAGTAAGGTGGGGACGGTTCAGTCTTGGGTGCGAGTGAGGCGGCATTGTTGCCCATGGCCGCTGCCTGCCGGGGATACTTGCCGGTCAACATTGCATAGCGGGACGCGCCGCAGGTTGGGACTTGGACATAATGATTCCGGAACAAACGGCCTTCAGATGCCAACTTGTCGAGATGCGGCGTCACCATGTGACGTTCGCCATAGCAACCCAGCTCAGGGCGCAGGTCATCAATGGCGATGAACAGCACATTGGGTTTTTCTGCGCCTGACAGTGAAAGGGCAGTCAGTGAGAGCAGGCTGAGCAAAATTGACAGTTTCATGATGGTCACTCGATGCGGTTTAATCACGCAATATCTCCTCCCATCGGTTGATGCCGATGATGGAGCGGGCGAAATCAAAAGTCTCGGCCCAGGCATCCGTATCCGCATTTTGGAAGACTCGATAGATCGGTTTCTGGCTGCCGGGATTGGAAATCGTGTTTTGCTGGCGTCTCCAGAGTCCCAAGTTCAGGCCTCCTTCTTGAGAGTGGTCCACGTGGCGGTGATAGATGAAGGAATCAATCCCCTCGATAGCGTCCACTTTACGGTAGGCATAGCAGTAGGCCGCAGCCTGCTCCAGTTCGCTTTCAGCAGTGCCGCGGGAGTTGAAGCCTTGCTCGGACAAGATGATGCGGCGCGGTTGGCCATTATAGAGCAGGACGGACTGCCTGAGATAGGCGGGCAGCAGATGCAGGTTGCGAAAAGTGATGCGGGCCGTATTTGGGGAAGCCGTGGCCGTGCGGTCTTCCCAAGTGCGTGGGTTGGTGAGGTCCTCCGGATAAGGATGAAAGGCTAGATGCCAGTCAAAATTGCCGCCCATCTGTGCCAGCCGGTTGAATTCATCCACCAAACCACGACCAGTGCAGGTGCGGAAGAGGTTCCGTTCATAAGCGGTATTCCAGTGATGCTCCAATGAAAGATAAACGCGTGCTGAAGGCGAATACTTGCGGATGGCCGTGTGGATAAGCCGGACGGCGCGTTCGTATTCCTGAGCCACGAGGCTTTCGCGGGCCTGCCCCATATTATACCAATGCCAATGGGAGTTCACCTCGTTGCCCACGATGTAGCCCCATACGTGGCCGTTCACCGCATCAGGGCGAGAATAGCGATCAGCAAGGAATTCCATCGCTGCCTTAAGCCATTTAACACCTTCCGGTGTGCGCACATTGAACGCACCCAGGCGATTCGGTGCGTTGCGATCAAACCATGGATGCAGAAAGAAATCACGACCCGGATCACCACTGGCATAGGCGAGCAGGATGAGTGAGACATTCACGCCGGCGTCAGTGAGCTGTTTGATTCCCAAGCTGTCGATATAGGCGCGGTTGAAGTGAAATGTCTCGCCATCCATTTTCCAGAAATAATTGTTCGCCTGTTTCGTGGGATCGATGAGTGCGGTGAGGTTAAGATTGAGGGCGGCGTGTTTCACGCCCAAGGCGAGCGCGTCATCGATCATCTGCACTTGCAGGCCTTTTTTGCTGGAGGCTGCAGGATAAGGCAGGGCGTATTGGGATATGTTCCCAGTTTTCTCCACAAAACGGATGGGCCCGATGGTTTCCCGCTGTCCTAAAGAATTAGTGCGGGTGGCTACAAAAATGGAGTAAAGCCGGTCGCGTGCTCCATCAAAGCGGGGGATTTGAAAAGAACCCGATGCGGGGACGGTCAGCACCACCGCCGCATTGCTGGCCGCTGCGGCAGCATAACTTTGATGAAAAGGCAGTTCTACGATCTGTACAGGAGCTTCGATCTTGGTGTTCAGGATGATGTCTTTGGCCGAGGCAGTCACTTCAGTGATGCCAAAGCCCTCCGTGTGTTCCACGCGTATGAAACTGATGATGCACCGTCCTGCGCCGCCTGGAGGATCTACCCGCAGCTTGACGCCACTGCCTAGTTGCGGCAAAGGAAGGCGCACTTCGGTCCAAGCTCCTTTGTCCGCATGAAACCACAGGGAATTTTCCTCGGTGTAATTCTTCTGGAAGAAAAAGACCTGTCCCCGTCCGCCGGTTTCAGAACGTAAACGCAGATGCAGGCATAGCTTGGCGCTGGCCGGGTAATTTGTCGCCGGACTGAGCAGGAATGGGTCGTTGCCGGTGATGGCGAATTGCAGCCCTTCGGAAGTGAAGCTCGAACCGATTATGTGATTGGCCGCCTGCCACCCGAAACCTTGCTTGATACCCCGAAAGTCATAAGATGGCAGGGGGGCATCGGCTGCCGCTGCGTGTAGAATCCCCATTACAAAATACACAGCGGCGCCTGCCAAAGCCCGGAAGAATGGTATACGGCTGAACATGTGATTGCCGGTAATCTCCCCAGCCGGATGTCTGCGGTCAAGACTGGCACATAGATGCTGTTTTGAGTTGCGGTTAAGCCGTTTCTGGACGATTACGGAATCGTCATGGCGAAAAAGAAAGTCACAAAGGCACCTCAATTCGCTCCCATCGATGAGGTGGTGGCGGATATCCGTAAAGGAAAAATGGTCATCTTGGTGGATGATGCAGACCGCGAGAACGAGGGGGATCTCATCATGGCCGCTCAACATGCGACGCCTGCTGCCATCAATTTCATGGCCAAGCATGGACGCGGCTTGATCTGTGTGCCGACGACATCTGACCGGCTTAAACAATTAGGCATCGAACAGATGGTGGTGCAGAACCGGGACACATTTAAGACGGATTTTCAGGTGAGTGTCGATGCGGCCAAAGGTGTTTCTACCGGTATCAGTGCGGCCGATCGCGCCAAGACTATCCAAGTGATGGCTGAGCCTACTTCAGTCCCCCAAGACCTGGTGCAGCCGGGGCATGTATTTCCTTTGCGCGCCCGTCCGGGCGGTGTTCTCCAACGCGCTGGTCATACGGAAGCAGCGGTGGATCTGGCTCAACTTGCCGGATGCCGTCCCATGGGGGTGATCTGCGAGATCATGAGTGATAGTGGTGAGATGGCGCGTCTCCCTGAACTGATCAAATTCGCCAAAAAACATAAGCTCAAACTTGGAACTATCGAAGACCTGATCAAATACCGGCGCCAGAGTGACAAGCTGATTGAGCGCGTGGAAGTCGTGAAGATGCCCACGGCTTTCGGTGACTTTGACCTGCATCTCTACGAATCACGTGTGGACGGGCAAAATCATCTGGCCTTGGTGAAGGGTGATGTTTCAGGCAAACCGGGCGCCTTGGTCCGTGTGCATAGCGAATGCCTGACCGGCGATGTGTTTGGCTCCTGCCGTTGCGATTGCGGACCGCAGTTGCATCAGGCGATGAAGCAGATTTCCCAGGAAGGCCGCGGCGTGATCGTTTACATGCGTCAGGAAGGTCGAGGCATCGGTCTGGCCCCAAAGATCAAAGCCTATAAGCTGCAAGAGCAGGGATATGACACGGTGGAAGCGAATCTGAAGCTGGGTTACGGCATGGACCTGCGCGAGTATGGCTTGGGCGCGCAAATCCTGACGGATTTGGGCCTGAAAAAGATCCGCCTGCTTACCAATAATCCCAAGAAAGTAGTGGGCCTGGATGGTTATGGCCTCGAGATTCTCGAGCAAGTGCCCATCCGCGTGAAAGCGAATCCGCACAACCAAAAGTATCTGCAGACCAAGCGCCTCAAGCTGGGCCACCTTATCTAATTGTTGATTTTCTATGCTTACAAAGAATCGGAAGGTGAAAGTGGCGGGCAAGGGGTATCGAGTGGCTATCGTGGCGGCGGAATACAATGCCCGTTACGTCAATGGCATGCTCAAAGCGGCGGAAAAATACTTGGAAGAGCAGGGTACTGAGATAACGGTGGTGCGAGTGCCGGGAGCGTTTGAGATTCCAGTGGTGGCGGCCCATTTCGCCCAAGGCGACGATGTGGATGCAGTGATCTGTCTGGGGCTTATCTTGGAAGGAGTGACGGCTCATGCCGATCACATCGGCAAAGCCGTGACGGATGCCTTGGTGCGTTTACAGATCATTCATGGCAAGCCGATGATACATGAAGTCTTGCTGGTCAAGGAGTTAGAGCACGCCAAGGTGCGTTGCCTGAGCGTGGATCACAACAAAGGGACGGAAGCGGCCCAAGCGGCCCTGAAAATGTGCCGGGTAATGCGGAAATTGCCGCCTAATATTGCTTTCTGAATAGTGGGTATGCACCCCACGTCCAATCTGGCAGAACGCGACGCAATAATCAGCTTGTGAAAAGTTTCACAAAGGGCTTGCGCGGGCAAGACGCGAAAGCTAATTTGAGCGACCGTTCGCAATAAAACGAAAATGAAAACATCTCAGTGGTTAATCGCATTGACCGCAGTTTGCGCCTCTATCCAGATGGCTTCTGCGGCAGACGTTGTCGGCAAGGTTACGGTCAAGGGTGTGCCCTCTCCCGAAAAGCCCCTGCCGTTGGATCCGAGCTGCGGCAACCTGCACAAGGGTGCCAAGCCCACTACGACGTTCTTCGTCGTGGGTCCGAACAAGGAATTGGCAGACGTGTTCGTTCACGTCGTCAAAGGACTGGAAGGCAAGACTTTTACGCCGCCCGCCAACAACGCTGTCCTTGATCAGGTTGGTTGCGTGTATGTGCCCTACGTCGTAGGCGCGCAGACCGGCCAAAAGATCGAAGTGCGCAACTCCGATCCTTTGCTGCACAACGTGCATCCGACGCCGGCTGTCTCCGGTAACAAGGAAGCCAATAAGGCCCAGTTGCCCAAGGCGCAGCCGCTGATCTTCTCTTGGGACAATCCGGAGATTTTCCTGCGCTTCAAGTGCGATGTGCATCCGTGGATGTTCTCCTATGTCGGCCTGGTGAATCACCCGTATTATGCAGTGACCGGCAAAGACGGCACGTTCAAGCTCGCGGGTCTGCCTGATGGCAAATACACGATTGAAGCATATCATCGTAAAGGTGCCAATGGTGGCAAGGTCACCAAGGACATCGAAGTCAAGGGCGGTAACGTGACGGCTGACTTCGAGATTGAAGCTCAGTAATAGTCAGCTGATTTCAAGGTATTGTGCCGCTGGGCCATTAGGTCCAGCGGCACAACCGTTAATAAGAAGTCGAGCAGAAACACTAATGCCCGCTGTAAACCAGAGCCAGAAGTTGCATTGGTTCGTCATTTTGACGGCCGTGGCCACGCTTGGCTTGATCGGTTTGGGAGGCTTGGTGACGAGCCATCAGGCGGGTATGGCGGTGCCAGATTGGCCGACGACATACGGTTACAACATGTTCTATTTCCCTGTCTCGCAATGGGTGGGGGGAATCTTCTATGAACATACACACCGTCTTTATGCTGCATTCATCGGTTTGCTGACGAGTATCATGGCTGGCTGGATCTGGTGGCGCAGCACGGAAGGCAAGACCCGGTGGCAGGGGATGCTCGCTATTTTGGTTCTGGTCATGGCATTGGGACATCGTGGCTCTGGTCATACAACGGGTGGTGCCAGTGTGATTCCTTTCCATTTCAAGGTGCTGGCGTTCGTGATGCCGCTTCTGGTGATTTTTGGTCTGATTCAGTGCTGGCGCAGCCGCGGGGAAGTGCGTTGGTTGGCGTTGACAGCATTTTTTGCAGTCATTTTCCAAGGGCTGTTGGGCGGTTTGCGGGTGGCGCTCTACAAGGATGAGGTTGGAATCTTCCACGCAACCTTGGCGCAATTATTCCTTTTGCTATTAAGCATCATTGCATTGGTCACTTCCCGATGGTGGGTGAATGCGAAAAGTGATTTTGCAGCACCCGGGAGAAAACTTCTTCTGGCCAGCGCGATCGCTTGTGTGGCTGTGGTGGTGCAATTGATTTTAGGAGCTTCCATGCGGCATCAGCATGCTGGCTTGGCGGTGCCGGATTTCCCGTTGGCGCACGGTCAGGTATGGCCGGCTACGGATGAGGCCTCGATCGCCAAGTATAATGTGCATCCCAGCCGTGTGGATACGCGTGATTTCAAGCCTATCACAGCAGGTCAGGTTCATCTGCACATGGCGCACAGGACAGGGGCTTTGGTCATCTGGGTGGGATTAATCGCCCTAGCGGTGGCCTATGTGCGCAGCTTGGGTTGGCAATCGCTGTTCGCCCGTATGGCTGTAATTTGGGCATTGCTCATCACGAGCCAGGCCATCATGGGGGCGCTGACGATTTGGACCAATAAAGCCGCCGATATTGCCACACTGCACGTAGTATTGGGGGCGGCCACCCTAATTTTTGGATCAATAACCACACTTTGTGGCTTCCGTTGCCGAAATGTTTCCGGCAGAGTGGAAGTCTTGGCGGTGGCCGAGGGGCGGAAGCAAAATGCGAATGCTTCAGCGGAACCGGTGCTGGCCGCAAGGTAACTATTTGTGATGAAGGCTACGGTGCAAGAATTTCAGGAAAGCACAGCGTCGGGCAGGGGGCTCGCCTCAGTGCTCTCCGATCTGTTTAAGGCGCGTCTTACCGCTCTGGTGGTGCTAACGACGCTGGCGGGTTTCTACATGGGCTCCGTTGGTCCCATGAACGGCTGGTTGTTGCTGCACAGCGTTTTGGGGACAGCCCTGCTGGCGGCTGGCGCAGCGGCTTTGAACCAGTTGCTCGAGCATCAGCTTGATGCCCGGATGCAACGCACAGAAGGGCGGCCCATCCCGGCGGGACAACTCCGGCCGGACAGCGTTTTGATGTTGGGTGCTGGCATCTCGGCAATCGGTCTTATTTATCTGGCATTCAAGGTGAATCTGCTGACCAGCGTCTTGGGTGCAGCAACTTTGATCAGCTACCTTTTCATCTATACCCCACTGAAACGCATAACTCCGTTCAATACCATTGTAGGTGCTATTCCTGGCGCTTTGCCACCGTTGATGGGGTGGACGGCTGCGCGGAACTCGCTGAGTGTCGAAGGCTGGACTCTCTTCGCGATTTTGTTCTTCTGGCAATTGCCGCACTTCCTTGCCATTGCCTGGCTATATCGCGAGGACTACGCCAAAGCGGGTTTTCAGATGCTGCCCGTGGTAGACCAGACGGGCGAGCGCACAGCGCGATCGACGATCAGCCATACTTTGGGATTGCTACCCATCAGCCTGTGCCCGTTCCTCTTTAAACTGACGGGTCCGCTCTACTTTTTTGGAGCCTTTGTCTTGAGTTTAGGCTTTCTTTATTTCGCCATCCGCTTTGCGCGAGACCTGTCCACGGCCAATGCGAGAAAGCTGTTTTTGGCCTCCATCATTTACCTGCCGTTGCTGTTGGGATTGATGGTATTTGATAAAGTGAGCAATTAGAGACCCTGAAATTTTCCAATAGCTGTTGACACGTTGAATTTCACAAAGTTATGAAAGATGCTTCGCGCTTGCGAAGCGCCCGGTCAACGGCACGAATTTAAGCGAAATCGAAACATGCAGCACACAACGCAGACCGCACCGCACGAGACATCGCACGAGCACCATCATGAGGATTTGGGCTTTTGGCGGACATATGTCTTCTCGACGGATCACAAGATCATCGGCATCCAATACGCCGTCACGTCCTTGGCGTTCCTTTTCTTTGGCTTCTGCCTCATGCTCGCCATGCGCTGGCAGATCGCCTATCCGGGCCAGGAGATTCCGGTTGTCGGCAAGATGCTGGAAGCGATCTTGGGTGATACGGCCAAGGGTGGTATCATGTCGCCGGACCTCTATAACGTGTTCGGTGCGATGCACGGCACCATCATGGTGTTCTTGGCGGTTGTGCCGCTGGCGTTCGCCGGTTTCGGCAACTACGTCGTCCCACTGCAGATCGGTGCGATCGACATGGCCTTCCCTCGCATCAATATGGCCAGCTATTGGTCATTCTTCTTGGGTTGCGTCATCATGTTCTTCAGCTTCTTCATCCCGGGTGGTGCGGCGCAAGGCGGCTGGACTTCTTATTCGCCTTTGGCCACGACCATCCCGACGGACGGTCAGACCTACTGGTTGATCGGCATGGTGCTCTTGATCACGTCCTCACTTTTGGGCTCTGTGAACTTCATCGCCACCATCATCCAATTGCGTGCTCCAGGTATGACTTGGATGAGAATGCCGTTCTTTGTTTGGGCGCAGTTTGTAACGGCCTTCCTGCTCCTGCTGGCATTCCCTCCGCTGGAAGCCGCCGGCATCATGCAGCTCATGGACAAGGTGTTTCACACCAGCTTCTTCCTTCCGACCGGCTTGATGGTAGGTGGTCAGGTGGCTGATATCAGCGGTGGCGGCAGTCCGTTGCTCTGGCAGCACCTGTTCTGGTTCTTGGCGCATCCTGAGGTGTACGTGCTCATTCTCCCGGCGATTGGTATCGTGGGTGAGATCGTGGCGAACAACACCCGTAAATCCATCTGGGGTTATCGCTCGCTGGTTTACTCCGTGCTGGCGATCGGCTTCATCGCCTTCATCGTGTGGGCGCACCATATGTATCTGACAGGCATGGGCACCAAGATCAGTGCCTTCTTCCAGACGACGACGATGATCATCTCGATTCCATCCGTCATCATCCTGACGTGTTTGTTCATCAGCTTGTGGGGTGGTTCCATCCGCTTCAATACGCCGATGCTCTTCGCGCTGGCGTTCCTGCCGATGTTCGGTTTGGGCGGTCTGACGGGGCTGCCGCTCGGCTTCAGCTTCGCTGACTTGCACCTGCATGACACTTACTACGTCATCGCGCACTTCCACTACATCGTGGCACCGGGAACGATCTTCGCGTTGTTCGCAGGTGTGTATTACTGGTATCCCAAAGCGACCGGCCGCAAGATGAACGAGTTCTGGGGTAAAGTTCACTTCTGGGTGTCCTTCATCGCCATGAATCTAATTTTCCAACCGATGTTCGCCCAAGGCATGGCGGGTATGCATCGCCGTATGTATGACGGTGGTGCGACCTATGCAGGTGTATTGGATCCTGAATCCGGTGAAGTGGTTGGTTTGAACAGTTTCATCATCAGCCTGAACAAGGGAATCACTCACGCGGCTTTCCTGATGGCGGTTGCGCAGTTGCCGTTCATCATCAATTTCTTCTACAGCATGTTCAAGGGTGAGAAGGTGGATGACAATCCGTGGAAGGCCACGACGCTGGAATGGCAGACGCCAACGCCGCCGCCGCATGGCAACTTCACCAAGGAGATCGTGGTTTATCGCGGACCTTACGATTACAGCCTGCCGGGGGCGAAGGATGATTACACCCCGCAGACTGAGCCTAACCACAAATAGCCGGTAAACGAACGAAGACTTAACGCACATTTAAGGTCAAACATGGACGTCCCATACACAACAAAACCCCGGCCCGATACAGGCTTGTATAATGCCAAACTGGGCATCTGGCTGTTTCTGGCTTCCGAAGTGATGCTCTTCGGTGCGCTGTTCTCCTCCTATATCCTGCTGCGGGTGAATGCGCTGGAAGGCACCTGGCCACACGGCTTGCTGAACATCCCCATCGGCACATTCAACACGTTTGTGCTGATCTCTTCATCTGTAACTGTCGTGATGGCGTGGGCTTCGTTGAAGCTGGGCCAGTTCAACCGGTTCAAGATGTACATGGGCATAACGATCTTATGCGCTCTGGCGTTCATGGTCATCAAGTCCATTGAGTACAAAGACAAGTTCACGCATTACGAAGTTTGGTTCAATGATCCGGCCAAGCCCTCCATCCGTGGCCACATCGAAGTGCCTGGAATTGAAGGCAATCCTTGGTTCATGACGCACAAGAAGCTGGCCGACAAAAAGATCGAGAGCATCAAGATCCATCCGGATCCGAAGCCCAAGCTGGCGTCTGCCAAACAGGAACATGGCGGAGCAGAAGCGCATGATGGGCATGAGCATGGTGATCATCCGCCCGTGCAGGAGATCAAGACATCAGAGATCAAACGTCTCTCCGCATTCGTTCCGGCGCACAGCACCTATTTCGCGATTTACTTCACATTGACGGCTCTTCACGCCTTGCATGTGATGGGCGGCGCAGCGGTGATGTTCTACCTCTGGGGCCCGGGTGCCAAGATGTGGAAGACGGATCCGGAACGTTTCACGAATCGTATCGAAGTCTCCGGCCTGTTCTGGCACTTCGTTGACCTGGTCTGGATCTTCCTGTTCCCGGTCCTGTATCTCCTGTGATTTGAAAGATATTTAATATGGGTGACGCACATTCCAAAGAAGACATCAAAAAGCATATCAAGACCTACATCGCGATCTTTGTCGCGTTGTTGATTGGCACGGTCGTAACCGTGCTCGCATCCTTGATCGATCTGGGACATGCTTTTAACATCGCTCTGGCACTTCTGATCGCCTCGGTGAAGGCGTTTCTGGTGGCAGGTTTCTTCATGCATCTCCTTTCGGAGAAGAAGACCATCTATGCTATCTTGGTTTGCACAGTCGTATTCTTCACCGGGTTGATGGCACTGACGATCATGGCGCACTATGATGTGCCCGTGCTGATCAAATAATTTATGTCACTGAAAGCATTCCATGTGGTGTTTGTGACAGCGTCGATTTTGCTGAGCCTCGGCTTCGGCGGATGGGCGTTGAACGGTTACTTTCAGGAAGGTGGAAACCTAAATCTCGGCTTGGGTGTCGGGGCGATGGTTTTGGCCGTGGGCTTGGGCGTCTACGGACGTTACTTCCTGAAGAAACTCAAACACATCAGCTATCTCTAATACGATGCGATTGGTAAAGCGCCTGGCCTTGGCTTTGATCGTGCTCGTGGTGAGCGTGTTGCCTCAGCAACTGCTCGCCTGCGCAGTCTGCTTTGGCGATAAGAATTCCCAGCAAGGCAAGGCTGCCGATGCCGGGGTTTTGACGCTTTTGCTCATCATCATGGCGGTGCTGGTCGCGATCGCCATATTCTTCATCTACATCATTCGCCGCGCCTCCCGGCTGGAGCAGCAAAACCTGCCGGGCACAGTCAGCTCTTTCTCCCAATAACCGATTTTGACCATGACAGAACTCGTTGCCTCCATCAAGAAACTGCTCTTCATGCCGGTGCTCGCTTCGGAGCACGGTAAAGACGTGGATAGTTTCATCATCTATGTGCACCTTCTGATGGGTGTGCTGTTCATCGGCTGGTTCAGCTATTTCCTCTACACGCTGTTCCGATTCTCAGCCAAGCGCAACCCGAAGGCTGATCACCACGGTGTGAAATCCCACATCTCCAGCTATCTGGAAGTGGTGGTGGCACTCGTTGAGGTGGCTTTGCTCGTGGGTTTCGCGATTCCGCTGTGGGCCAAGGTGGTGGATGAGTTCCCGAAAGAAAGCGAATCCACGGTCATCCGTATCACGGCTCAGCAATTCGCTTGGAATTCCCGTTATCCGGGCAAGGACGGCGTGTTCGGCAAGCAGGACATCAAACTGGTGAGTGGCAGCAATGTGATGGGTTACGACCCGAATGACGCTGCTGGCAAGGACGATGTGGTGCCGCCTTTGAATGACATTAATGTGCCAGTGAACAAGCCGGTCATCATCCAGCTTACATCGCTGGATGTGATCCACTCCTTGTCCATCCATCCGTTCCGTATCTGCCAGGATGCGATTCCGGGGCAATCTATTCCGATCCATTTCTTCCCGAACAAGGAAGGCCGGTTCATGATCACCTGCGCTCAATTGTGCGGAAATTCTCACTACTTCATGCGTGGTTACTTTACCGTGTTGAGCCAGGCGAATTACGACAAATGGATGGCTGAGAAATCGGCCAGTGGTGGCGGAGCTGCTGCGGGCGGCTTTGAGTAAGCAACTTTGCAGTTTAACTGAGACTTACGCTTCGGCGGCCTACAAGCCGCCGAACGCATTTAAGAGAAATGAAGCAAGGCATACGACCAATCCAGTTCGTGGTATGGAGCGGCCTTGCTCTTATCATTTTGGTCATTATCGCGGCATTCATCGCTGAACAACGTGGCAAGACCAAGCAGACGGCGTCATCGTTTCCGAATTATGGAGATGTGACACCTTTCTCGGTCACCAACCAGTTTGGCAATGTGGTGACCAAGGAAAGCCTCAAGGGCAAGCTCTGGGTGGCCAACATCATCTTCACCCGTTGCCCGGGTCCTTGCGCAGAGATGACTCGGCAGATGGCGGAACTGCAGAAGGTGATTCCGGCAGATTGGCCGGTGCAATTCATCTCATTGACCACTGATCCTGAATTTGATTCACCACCCGTGATGGCCAAGTATGCCGATAAATTCGGAGCTGATCAGAAACGCTGGTGGTTTCTGACGGGCACCAAGAAAGACATGGTCACGCTCGCTGTTGGCGGGTTGAAACTTACCACCATTGAAAAACCGGAAGGCCAACGCGACATCCCGGAAGACTTGTTCATCCACAGTTCCATCTCGGTTCTCGTAGACGGGCAGGGGCGCGTGCGTAAGACATTGGAAGTGCTGCCGCCGGATTCTGAAGAAGGAGAAGAACAGGCTACGGTCTACAAGCAAGAGAGCGTCAAGCGGATGAAAGAGACGATCGAGCAGTTGCTCAAGGAAGGGACAACGAAATGAGTATTTCAGATTTACCGGCCATTAATGCTTCTTTGAACGGACTGTGCACCATTCTTCTCATCGCCGGTTTTGTCCTCATCAAACAGGGCAAGAAAGAGGCGCATCAGAAGGTGATGGTGGCTGCTTTGGTCACATCGGTCGTATTTCTTTGCTGCTATCTTTACTACCATTTTAACACCTCGGTAGTGACACGGTTTGTTGAGCCCGCTTGGTTTCGCCCGATCTATCTCGTTATTTTGCTGACGCACACCATCTTGGCGGTGGTCATCGTGCCGATGGTGCTAATGACGTTTTCACGGGCTTTCAAAGGAGATTTCGAGCGCCACAAGAAGATCGCGCGCTGGACATGGCCGTTGTGGATGTATGTCTCCACAACGGGTGTGATCATTTATCTGCTGCTCTACCAGATATTCCCGCAGCCGAAGTCTGCTCCGTTGAAGGAAGCAGTTACTTCTGCTGTTTCGGCGTCTCCTTAAGACGACGCAGGGCGTCACGCACTGTGGCGGCCGTTTCGTAATCTTCGCGAGAGACAGCAGCGTTTAGCTCTTCTTCCAGCTTCTCCAGTTCGGAGCGGGGCTTTTGCAGGCGGACCTGCTCATGCCAGTCACGCAGGGCGCTCAGTTCGCCGCTGGATTCCAGCAGGTCTTCGCGCTGGTGATCGCGGTAAAACGTGGTGAGTTGCTCGATGGCTTCCTCGATGGCCGCAACAGCTTCTTCGTGATTCTCTTTGGCGATGGCCGCTTCACCGGTGGCACGCGTGCGCATCAGGATGAGTTGCGGGACGAATTGCTTCACTGACCAGGCCATTTCATCCGTTTCAGCGAACTCATCGACGAAATCGAATACTTCCAGATTGCGGTCAGCATCACGCAACACGCCATCAAAGTCTTTCAATTGATACAGGCAGATGTAGCGGTGATGATACTGTATTGCCTCCTGCTGGAGTTTGGAGCAATCCTCGGCATTTAGGACGAAATCTGTGTCATCACCGTTGTGTTCGGTGCGAAATTTTTCCAGACGATCGATGTAGTATTCGAGCAATGACTCGTGACCGAACGGCTGTTTGCCATCCGGACGCCCTTCGGCATTCATCTGAAGGATACCGAGGTCCACGCGTAACTGTATCTTTTCCTGTTCATCGCGGCCTTTGATGCGGCGCACACTGATCTCGCCCGGCTTGTAGTCCCACTTCGAGAGGAGGTGAGATATGTCAAAACTCATGTAGTGAATATGTTCGCCCACGCAAGGCTAGTCAATGAGTTGGCGGCGGATTTCTACATAATCCGTGGAGAGAATGCGGCCATCGTATTCAGCACCGCTTTGGTGCGGGCAACTTCATGCGTGCGGAATAAGTCAGTCTTACCCAAGGCCGCTAACATGGCAAAAAAGGGTTCAGCGCTTCGCACTTCTTCACCAAAGTATTCAAAGGCGTGCGGCAGTGCATGACATACAGGGTAACCCAACGTACGCAGACGGAATGTATTCAGAAACGTGAGCATCTGATGACGCACCCGCGTGGCGCTGTCCTGCAAGTTCCGGTAGTAGAAGCCTAGACCAGGATCGATGATGATCTTTTGCAGGCCGCAGCGCTCGGCCAGTTCGATGCGGCGACTGAAGTAATCACGCATCGCTCCGGCAGGATCGTTGGTGATTTCGAGCTCGTTCACTTCCCGCACATTCTTCCCAGCGACAAAACAGATGATGACGGCCGCATCGTTGTCTGCGGCTGCGCGATAGATGTCTTCATTCTCAGTATCGCCGGTGAGATTGATCACAGCAGCACCATGTTCCAAGGTATGACGGGCGATCGCTGGGGAATAAGTCTCAATGGAGACCAGTTGTTTGGCTGCGACCATCTCGGCGAGCAAGGGCAGCAGTTTGCTCTTTTGGGCGAAATCATCGACACGAGCCGCATGTGAGAGGGAAGACTCGGCGCCAACATCGATCAGATCCGCTCCTTGCGCCTGCAGGACGTGTGCGCGCTGGATGGCTTGTTCCAGATTCAGGCAGACACTCTCGCGATACCATGAATCTGCCGAAAGATTGATGACGCCCATGATAGCGGATCGCTCATTAAAAGCGAAGGAGCGCCCGCGCAGGGAGAACTCTTTCACTTTGGCAGCGGCAGCGGGCCGGTTCTTCTCCAGCAGTTCGGCTAGATATTCCAATTGCAACATGGCGGAGGGACTGTCGGCTCAATTGGCAGCGCGGTCAATGCGATGCGAAGAGGGAAAAGATGAAGTGGTGCGCCCGGCGTGAGTCGAACACGCGACAACCTGCTTAGAAGGCAGATGCTCTATCCAACTGAGCTACGGGCGCTCCAAGGAGAAACGTAATGAATAGCGGGGCATGGTGGCAAGTCCTGGTGCAAACTGCTCGTCGTCAAGATGTCTCTCGACAAGCGGTTGATGCCATCCCAAGGTTATCGGCATGAAATCCATTTTCGCAGCGGTTCTGACGGCTTCCTTGTGGTTGTCTGCTTTGTCATCTGAGGCAGCCCAGTTCGTTCTCTTTGACCAGACGTTCACCTACACCAAGGAAGACGCGGACAATTCCAAGCCCAGCAAGTCGCACTACTATGTGAAGGAAGGGAAGATCAATCCGCAGCGGCCTAAGGATTGGACCGCGCCGGTGGATTATCGCAATGGCACAGCGCACATCCGCCTGGAAGTGATCGACAAACCGGCGGGCAGTGAACCAACGACATGGAGTGTTTGCTACATCCCGAACAAAGGGCAGGGCAATGGCTATGGTTGTTTCAATACGGATGTCTACAAGGAAAAGGGCGTGTATGAGAATGATATTCCGATGACCTCGTTCTGGGAGAACAAGTCCATCATCTGGTCTGAAGGCATCAAACAGATGGACTTGGTCATCAAAGACAACAAGAACGGGAAGGGACATGATCGCGCAGATTTTGAGAAGTTTTTCCCGACGAAGATCCGCATGACGGTGATCCAAGTGTCTGCCGGGGCGAAGTATGATCCAAGCCTCGTTCCAGGATTGCCGAAGAAGACGGAATCCAAGGACGTAAAACCACAGCAGAAGTCATCGGTGAAAGAAGAGGCTAAGCCTGTGCAGATCGCCCAGAGCTGCTGTGGTGATAAAAAGGAATAGTTTTTCCGGCTTTGTTTTGCATTTGAGGAAAAAGCGTTTCACACTGCCTGCACACTTCAAGCAAGGTTGACCATGGAATGGTATTACGCTGAGGACAAGCAACAGAAGGGGCCGGTGAATGCCGAGCAGTTCGCAGAGCTGGTGCGCACTGGCATCGTCAAGAGTGAGACTCTTGTGTGGAGGGAAGGGATGACGAATTGGCAGCCGTATGGCCAGGTCGTCGCAAATGTTTCAGGGCAAATCCCTCCTCCGCCTTCTGCGGTTGCGCCTGCACCATCCGTTATTACACCCGCTTTTAAGGCCATTGATGGCGGCCGAGAGCGTGCGTTAAGCATGGTAAAAGCACCCGCAATCGCGCTTATCGTTTATGCGGCTATTTCCGTTGGCTGGCTTGGATTGCAGGCTTTGGGCATGGTTGTCGAACCCGATTATCGGCAGATGTCCGGCATAGATCCTGAAGCGGCTGAGATGGCCAAACAGATGAGAGGACCCATGATGGTGGGGATGCTGGGGGGCGGTGTGGTGTCTGTAATCCTCATTTTTCTGGGAGCATTCCGGATGTTAAACCTCAAAAACTACGGTTTGGCCATGACCGGCGCGATCGCTGCTTTTCTTCCCTGCATCTGTCCTTGTTGTTTGCTGGGTATTCCCTTAGGGATTTGGGCGTTAGTCGTCTTAAATAATGCCGATGTTAAGAATCACTTCGATTGATGGGGTTGAAGAGAAATCAGATCCAGGTACTGAAAAATTTTGCATTTTCCGAAACGCTATCCCACTCTTCCACGCGCATGGCGATGACGCAACCACTCGCGTTTGTCCTTTACGAAAGCCTCCTGCCCGGCAGCCAACTGGCGAACCGGATGCGGGATCTCGGCTATCGTGTATCCACGGTTCCAGACGCCATGCAGCTCGTCGCGCAGGCTGAGGCTGAAAAACCCATGGTGCTGGTGACGGAGTTGTTCAATTCTGGGGTGGATATCTGCACGCTCTTGCGTGAGTTGAAACAGAATCCAGGCACCTCGCACATCCCGGTGCTGGCCTATTTCTCGGTCAAAAACAAAGATCTGCAGAACAGTGCCGTGCAAGCAGGAGCCAATCTCGTAGCGGGTGATGCAGCCTTGCTGGGGCAATTACCACGTTTGCTGGAACAAGTCCTTGAAGTGGAGTAGAGATTTCTTCGTCCGAATTTATTATGAGTCTTCCTGAAGTGAAATTGTCCATGGGCATCCACGTGATGCACTTGTTCTATAATATTGATCGCGTGCGTTGGAGCAGCTTGGGCGGAGCGGAGAGCAAGGCGGCGCTGGCACGCGTGGAAGCCCTAGTGGCGGCGAACAGTAACGCCTGCCAGCCGAAGATCACCACCTATGCCACGGTGGGTGGCAAGGCGGATATCGCATTCGTCCTCTATGCAGCGGATGGCGGCAAGCTGGCGCAGATGCATCGGGAGCTGGAAGCGGCGTTTCCTCCGGGAACGCTGATACGGGTTTACCATTACCTCAGCATCACTGAGCTTTCGGAATACGCCTCCACGGAGGAAGATTACAAGCAGATGCTTATTCGGGGCGAGAAACTCGAGCCTGGGACTGAAGTCTTCAACAAGCGTTTCGCCGAGATGCTGGAGAAGAAGAAGGAGTATGAGTTTTATCGCCTGAATCCGGAATTACAGGATTGGGAGCTGATGTCGTTTTACCCGATGAGCAAGCGTCGTGAGGGGAATGACAACTGGTATAGTCTGGACATGGACGCGCGAAAGAAACTCATGGGTGGTCATGCCCGTGTTGGTCGCAAATATGGTGGTCGCATCAGCCAGCTCATCACGTCTTCTACGGGCTTGGATGAGTGGGAATGGGGTGTGACTTTGGTGGCTCATCAGATGGATGCCTTGCGGGATATTGTCTACGAGATGCGTTTTGATGAAGTGAGCGCCCGATATGGTGAATTTGGGCCGTTTTACATCAATTTACGCCTGAACGCGGCCGATATTTGGGAGCATCTGAAGCTCTAAAAGTGGACATTTAGGGTGGGGATAGCCATTTCTGCCTATTAGCGGGTCTCAACTTGACGATTTTTGGACACGGGAGCTAAATCGTCCCAGTTCGCCATCAGTTTTTTTATGCCTGCTAGATTAGCATTTGAGCGCAAGCACGAGGATATGCTTGCGCTTTTGTTTTTTCGGGCAGGGACTGGGCGGACCAACGCAGGAGATGCTGTATGGCAAGTGGCAAAGTAAAGTGGTTCGATAACAAAAAGGGCTATGGCTTCATCGCACAGGATACGGGTGAAGACATCTTCGTTCATCACACCTCCATCACGGGTCAGGGTTACAAGACCTTGAACGAAGGTGAGCAGGTGGACTACGAGGTAGTCCAGGGCGTGAAGGGCTTAAAAGCCCAGAACGTCCAGCGCGCCCAAGCGTAAGCTTGGGTTTGATCGGGCGGCTTACACGGATGCCAAAGCAGTGATTTGCTTTGGCATCCGGGCCAAACGGGCTATCGTCACGTGATGACGCCGTCGGTGAGCCAGTTTGTCCACAGTCTCTACGTGCATGTGCCATTTTGTGCGCATAAGTGCGAATACTGTGCTTTTTTCTCTGAATCCGCCCAAGGTGAGCTCATTAACCGGTATGTTTCCGCTCTCGTGCTGGAGTTGGAACTGGTTGCATCAGAGCTACGTCCGAAAACTGTTTTCTTCGGTGGTGGCACTCCGTCCCTCCTGAATCTCCGCCAATGGGAGACCGTCCTTAAAGCTTTTGAGCGACTCAATCTTCTAGGTGCAGCAGAGTGGACGGTTGAGTGCAATCCTGCGACCGTTTCCCTCGATAAAGCCAAGCTGCTCCGTGATTACGGCGTGAACCGTATCTCCATGGGGGTGCAATCGTTGGATGAACATTTGCTGGAGCGATTAGGGCGGGTTCATAGCCGGGAGATGGTCTTCAAGTCCTACGATATCTTGCGTCAGGCCGGCTTCGATAACATCAATCTGGACCTGATGTTCGCCATTCCCACCCAGACGATGGCGATTTGGCAGAAGACGCTGCAGGAGACCATTGCCTTGGGTAGTGAACACCTTTCCTGCTACGAGGTCATCTATGAGGAGGATACCCCATTGTTTGAGCAGCTAAAAGCTGGTGAATTCGATGTGGATGAAGAACTGGCGGCCGCGATGTATGAGGAATTGCGCCAGTATTCAGGTGAGCAAGGTTATGTGCAGTATGAAGTGGCGAACTTTGCCCGGAACTGGCGAGCTCAAGGGGAAATGCCGGAACGGATTCAGAAACTGGCTGAGATCGATAGCGGAGTGCCGGGAGCGGGTGATCCATTGATACCTCTGTATGCGTGTCGGCACAATATCGCCTACTGGCGTGGATTGGATTATCACGGACTGGGGCCGAGCGCGACGGGGTTTGTTCATGGGGTGCGTACGAAAAATTGGGCGAACACGCAGCTTTATTGCGATCAGTTGGAGAAGGGCCAACGGGCTTTCGAATCGAAGGAAGAATTGCAAGGGATGCGTCGCGCCAGTGAGACGGCTGCCTTTGGTTTGCGGATGACTGCAGGCTGGCCCTTGGATGAATTCAAGCTGCGGACGCAGAAAGATCTGCCCGCAGATTGGGCCAGAGAAATCGATCAATTGGTCAAACTAGGTTACGCGCAACTGGAGCAGAACCGGTTCCGCCTGACGCCGACGGGTTTGCGGTATGCGGATTGGGCAGCAGAATTGTTTTTGCGCTGAGATTTTAAATGAAGTCGTTGTTGTTGAATTTCGCCGAGCGTCTCATGCGTTGTCCGGCGGCACCTTATTTTGAAGGTAATGTGCGGGCGATGGCGGTTTCCATCTGTCTCGAGCAAGAACTGGAATGCTCACGTGATAGCTATGGAAACATTCTGGTGAGCTATCGCGGCGGTGGCAAAGGGCGCCCGTTAGCGTTGGCGGCGCACTTGGATCATCCGGGTTTTGAGATCGTCAAACAGCTTGGTTCCAAGCGATTGCTGGCGAAATTTCGTGGAGGGGTAGGAGATGCTTATTTTAAAGCGGGCATGCCCTTGCGTCTATTGCCGCATCATGGGAAAGCGAAGCTGGGCGCACGTGTCGGCAAAGAGAAGAGCTTTGAGCTTGAGACGTCAAAAAGCATTGAAGAGCAGCCCCAGTTTGCTGTGTGGGAAATGGAAGATTTTGCGGTGAAGAAAGGCGTGATCCACGGTCGGGCCTGTGATGACCTCATCGGTTGTGCCGCGATTCTCGCGACCATGGCTCAGCTTAAAAAGCAGAGAGCGAAGACAAATGTTATCGGCATTCTGGCGCGTTCTGAAGAGGTGGGTTTTCATGGGGCATTGATGGTCGCGGAGAAAAAGCTGCTTCCAGATGACGCGCTTGTGGTGTCGCTGGAGACGAGTCGTGAGATGTCTCCGGTGAAGATGGGGCAGGGCGTAATCGTCCGCGTGGGGGATCGCAGTTCGATTTTTGATTCCAATGCTACGCGTTTTCTTTCCGAAATAGGAACGGAGCTGACTAAAAAGCAGAAAGGGTTTCAATTCCAGCGTGCGCTCATGAGTGGCGGCACGTGCGAGGGGACGGCGTATCAGGAGTATGGTTACCAGACTGCGGCGCTATGTGTGGCGTTGGGCAATTACCACAACTGCGGACCGCGTGACCGTATCGCGGCTGAGTATGTGAGTTTGGCTGATGCGGAGGGTATGGTGGATCTGCTGTTGGCTGCTGCCAAACGGATGAAAGATTTCGACGCATTGGCTGGTAAATTGCCGAAGCGTCTTAAAGCGCTGGCGAAAGAGGCGAGGGGTGAGTTTCGCCGGTTGGGATAAGTAGAACTAGGTAACGTTCGTCTCTTCCTGGATCATCTCGCCTTCGGCTTGTTCCATCATGGCGAGACGCTTGCGGGCTTTCTCTGCGGCTTGAGTGTTTGGATGCTCTTTGATGAGACGTTTAAGAAGAGCGATGCCTTTGTCCGCCTGATTAAGTTTTCCGGTGTAAAGATTGCAGAGGCGAATAGCGGTCCAACCCCAGCGATCTGGACGCAGGCGAGATTTCAAGACTTCTTCCAGCTCCATCGCGGCGGCGAGATGGTTGTTCAGGTCTTTCTCGTAGATCTCGGCGATGCGCAATGAGGCATGCTGCTCGCGAGGGTTTTGCTGGACATATTGGCGAAGCAGACCGATGGCTTCGAGATGGTTGCCATCCGTCCACGCTTGATCGGCTTGCTCATACAGAGCATTGCGGGAGGAGGCCGATGCTTCATCTTCATCGTAGTAAAGCGCACCAGCTCTACTGCCAATGCCTGCCCCCAAGTCTCGAGCGATCAACAAGGAGAGGCCGCAAAACGAAATGAACAGGACGGAACCGCACACCATCATGCGGGTGTAAGAAGCATCGAACAGCTTTTCACGTGCTGTTACCTCTTCGCTGGCGGGGATGCTGGTCGTATCCTTGTCGCTAACTTGATGATAATAACGCAAGGTCATCACGCCGAACACAATGGTCAGCGTGACACAGAGGACATAAGCCATGATTTTCCAACGACCCATATGGCAAATGACTACAGGTACTAAGAGAACAGTTTTGGTGCAACTGAGATAGCAGCCTTTTTGTGCTATCCCCCTCCCGACGAATACTAGAGCAACAGACTGACGACAGTGGCGGTCAGATAACACGCCAACAACCCGGCAATCATGGACCGGATGCCCAGTTGCACAAGGTCTTTTCTGCGTTCAGGAACTAGTGAGCCGATGCCACCGATCTGGATGGCAATGCTGCCGAAATTTGCAAAGCCACAGAGTGCATAGGTGGCGATCGTGAAGCTGCGGGGATCAAGGTGTGCCTGCTGGCCTGTCAAAGAGAGGTAACCGATGAATTCGTTCAACACGATGCGTTCGCCTAAGACTTGTCCGACGGCAAGGCAATCTTGAGCAGGCACACCCATGAGCCAGGCAAAGGGGGCGTTCACCCAACCGAAGATGGACTGGAAAGTCACGGGTTTGAATGTTTCAGGAGAACTGGAGAAATAAAGTTGGGGCAGGGCGAGCAGATAATTGGCCAGGGCAACCAAGGCGACGAATGCGATGAGCATGGCTGCGACGTTGAGGGAAAGTTTTAGACCATCGCTGGCACCAGTGCAGAGCGCGTCTATGCTGTTGATGCTGGTCTGTTGGACTTCCGCTTTGCCACCGGCTGCGGTTTCACTGGTTTCCGTTTCCGGCATCATGATCTTGGCGATCATCAAGGCGGCAGGAGCGCTCATCACGGAGGCAGTCAGCAGATGCCCAGCCATATCCATGCGGCCAACGCCTTCCCCAAGCGATGTGTAAACGGCGAGCACACCACCAGCGATGGTGGCCATACCCCCAGACATCATGGCCATGAGTTCACTCCGCGTCATGCGCGGCAGGTAAGGTTTGATGACCAGTGGGGCTTCCGTTTGTCCCGTAAAGATATTAGCGGCGGCTGCGAGACTTTCACTGCCGCTGGTGCCCATGGTGCGCTGCATCACCCAAGCAGTGGTTTCGACGATTTTCGGCAGCACACGCCAGTAGTAGAGCAAAGAAGATAAGGCGGAGACGAGGATGATGGTGGCGGAGATCGTGATGGCTAATACGAAGGCGTTAGGCGGGCCGAACTTATCGGCCATCAACCCGGTGTCTGCCAAGGGACCGAAAACAACTTTTGCGCCTTCATTCGCGAAACCGATGAGTTTGGAGACGGAGTTTTGGGCGAAGGTAAAGAATGCTTTGCCGAACTCAGTTTTAAGAATGAGTACGGCGAAGAGTATCTGCAGTCCCAAGCCCCACAGCACGGCGCGCCATGGAAATCGTTTGCGATCAGTGGAGATGCCCCAAGCGAGGGTGATGAAGGCCACCATCCCGAGCAGGCTGATGAGCTTTTCCATGGCGAGAGAGGCTAGAGTGTATTCCGCTTAGCAGCAAGCACACGGGCCGGAAATCTCATGTGCGACCCTTTCCGCCAGACGCGAAAGGTGAAGTTCTGGATTTGCAAAAGCTTCTTCTGTAGTCACGAAACCGGGCGTTAATCCTCGGGCTAAATCGAAGAGACGACGTAGCGGCGGCACGTCATCCAAGTAGCCCGAGAACCCGATAACCGGCAGTTTGCTCTTCTTGCAGAGGCGGGCGATCTCGCCCACGCCTTTACCCATGGTCGTAGAGCGATCCAAGGCGCCTTCACCCGTGATGACGAGATCGGCTTTGGCAAGGTGCTTACGCAATTGGCTGTAGCTCGCGACGATTTCGAAACCAGATTCTGGTTTTCCTCCGAGGAACGTGGGAACTGCGAACCCCAATCCACCCGCGGCACCGGCACCGGGCGTCTTAGCGAAGTCGAGCTTGTGATCGCGCTTCAACACTTTCACGAGCTGCTTCATGCAGGCATCCGCTTTCGGATAATCTTCCGGGCGCAGACCTTTTTGAGGGCCATAAATGCGACTGCAACCGCGTGGTCCGAGCAAAGGATTCTGTACATCGACCGCGACCGTCACGCTGCGGAAGAGTTTGCGTTTCCTGGGCGGAATGATTTTCGCAAGTTGATCGAGATCCGTCCATTGAGTGATGGGGACGCCGTTGGCGCGGAGGAATTTCCAGCCGAGTGCTTTGGCCATGCCGAAACCGGCGTCATTCGTAGCGCTGCCGCCTAAGCCAACGAGACAACGGGTCGCACCTTGCTTGGCTGCGGCCAAGATGACTTCGCCCAAGCCGGTGCTGTCCATTTGAAAAGGATGGAACTGACCTTTGGGCAACATGCCTAATCCGATGATGCGGGCAGATTCCACGATGGCTGTCTTGGTCTTGGGAGCCCAGCGCCATTCCGCGGAGTGAGGGCGATGCGCGGCATCCACTGTCTTTACGGACTTAGTCTTGGCACCTAAGGCACCGCTGAGTACTTCACCAAAGCCATCGCCACCATCGCTCATGGGCAGCAGGGTGATGGTATCGTGTTTGCGACTCTTCTGCCAGCCCTTGGCCAAGGCGGCGGCAACTTGCCGGGCAGTCAGGCTGCCTTTGAATTTATCAGGTGCAATCAGGACTCGTAAGGACATGGCGGGCAATTAAGTAGGGAGAAAGGCTGGCCGCCAAGTGCAAATCCGTGTCAACTCTGAGGGCAGGGCTCACGCATTAAAATTCTTTGAAAGGCCAATGAAAATTGAGCTTTAGGATGCTGAATTGGGTGTTTTCACCATTCCAATTTGATTCTAAAAATGAAATCCGGCCTATTTTTACGGGCAAATTTAAATGCGTGAGCC